>NZ_JBRREC010000103.1:0-16208 GCF_056760015.1 Stenotrophomonas sp. STEN029
GTTGTGGGTTGTGTGGTTTTTTGTTTCTCGTCTCTTTCTTGGCTGTGTTCCCAACCCACCCCCCCAATCTCCAACCCGGGTTTACCGCCGGTTTGCCTGCAGAAGTCAGCGCGTCGTATTGAATTTCACTTCCACTCGCCGATTTGGCAGCAGGCATTCGCGTAGCTTCGCCCCGCTCATGCCGTCGCAGGCCTGCACCTGCTCGCTGTCACCGCGCCATTGGTAGGTAATCAGGTCTGCGGCGACGCCCCGGCTGATCAGGTACTGCCGAACGGTCTGCGCGCGACGCTCGGACAGACTCTGGTTGTATTGGTTGGTTGGACCCTTCAGGCGGTCAGCGTGGCCGACCAACTGCACACCCGAGATGGTCCGCTTCTCTTCGTCGACACGGCGTAGCGTCGCGTCCAGCGAGCGCAGTGATTCAGGACGGATATGCCGTTGGGCGTCCTTGTCAAAATCGAACACCACGTTGGCGGTGAGCACCGCTTCCTGTGGCGGGACGACCGCAGGCGCCACCACGCATTGCCGTGCCAGCGCTTCGGCGTCGTTGGTCAGGTCTTCGGCAATCTGGATGTATGGCTTTGAATGCCGCCATTGCTGCTGGTTGAACTCGTTGCCCGCATGCACCAGCTCCACTTCACCACAGGCCACCGCCTGCTGCGCGCATTCAAACCCCGGGGTTCCGTGGATGACGCGCAGACGCTTCCACAGGTCCTCGCGCAAATAGCGCGCATCGTTCACCAACGGGGTATCCGTTGGCAGCGGTGACACGCCCCGCTCCATGCCGTCGATCAGCTTGACGGACTCATCCAATGCCAGCTGCGGGAAGTCACTGCGGTCGTTGCGGCTGTACTCGTGGAAGGACACGTCCAGCCAGCATTGCGCCTTGGACAAATGGTAGTCGCGTACCGGGCGGCCACCGTCATTCAGGGCCTGGATCCTGTCCTGGGTGGCCTGGTAACGCGAATGATCCGCGTACAGCGCTTCGTCGGTGATGCGCGCCTTCTGTGGCAACAACTCGGTCCGTTGCCCTGCGCCCGGCTGCTGCGCCAACAACGGTGTGGCGCAGGCCGAGCTCAACAGCATTGCAATGATCAGTCGCGTACGACGAGGTGTCATGTCGGGGTCCTCAAGGCTGCGCCGGCTTGCGGTAGCGGTTGTCGTCGCGACGGAAAAGATCTTCGTCGAATTTGAAACGCAGGCGGATGAAGGCGCCTTCGTCGGCGTATTCGTAACCGGCCAGATCCCGGTCGGCCTCGAAACCAACGAAGTTGTAGCCCGCCGACAGCCACAGGTTCTGCCGCAGCAAGCGTCCGATTTCCATGCCGTAGGCGTACTGGTTGCTGCCGTAGTCGCCACGGAAGGTGGTGCCGAGCACGCCGATATCCCAGTTCTCGGTGATGTCATACACGATCCGACCGGACAGCAGCACACCACGGAAGCCGTCTTCGACGCGGCTGCCGTCGTTGTAGGCGAAGCGGTCCTTCTGCCATTTGGCGGCGATGCGCCCTGTCAGCCACCACGGCCGCGACGGATGCCAGTCGGCATGGGTGGAGACGATATGCGCGGCGGTGCGGATGTCCTGGCCAACATCCTGCTGCGAGGCGCCATCAATCCCCATGCCGCTCTTGTCCGACTCCAGCTTGTACTCGTATCGGGCCAGCGCGTTGATCCGGTTCCGATCGGTATCGCGGTAGGCAACACCAAGCTGGAAGCGGTCCTGCATCACATCACCGCGCGATTTGTAGTCGGTGGCAAGCAGGTAGTTGCGCGCAAGCAGGGTCCAGTCACGGTTGAGCTTGCGGGCCCACATCAGCTGGAACAGCGTGGTGTTGAACTCCTCGTTGGTGGCTGGTGTGCTGTCCACATCGCCGGAGATGCGGTACTCCAGGCGCATGGCACCGCGCCACAGCGGGTTGGCGCTGTAATCCAGACCCAGGGCCAGTGCGGTGGAATCGCCACTGTCGCCTTCGTAGATCTTGACGTGCTCAGCGGCGGTGCTCAGGCGCAGGCCTTCGCGCACACTCCAGTCGTTGCGGATGCCCGAGGCCATCTGCACATCGCGCCCGGCAATGGCATCACGCAGGCGGTACTCGCTGAACACCTGGGTGTCCTTGAGGTAGGTGCTGTCGACACCGAACACCAGCGCATCACTTTCGCGATCGGTGGTGGTGATGCCATAGGCGCTGGTCAGGCCGGTCTGCTTCTCGTAGCGGCCATACAGGCGATTGCGCTCGCGCAGCTGGTAGTCAGCGCCAACAGCGACCCGGTTGCGGTCTTCACCATTGACGTCCTGCTCGTACTCGCCGCCCAACACCAGCTTGTCGGTGACTTTATAGCCAGCGCCAACATGCACGCTGTCCGACTCCAGCTTGGTGCCGATCGGCAGGCTGCTGCTAGGCACCGTGCCACCGCTGCGGATGATCGGCAAGCCGGTGAGCGGATCCAGCGGTTGCTGGCCATAGCCCAGCGCCCCGCCCGCCGATCCGGTGGCAAATCCGCCACTGAGGCCACCGCTGCTGCCGAACGGCGGCAGCGTCGACCACGGCGAGTAGGCACCGATGGTCTCGCGGATGCTGCGCACGCCCAGATCCAGCGTCAGCCGCTTGGTTGCATCGATACGCACGCCGGCACCGGCCGCATCGCGGTCGCCACCATCAGGATTGCGGTCCTCGCTGCGCATTGCCTCCACGTAGACCTGGAAGCGCGGATTGACCGTCCAGTTCAACTCCAGGTCGTACTCACCACGGCCGCCATACAACGGCGAGGACGGGTTGTTGAACGCAGGGTCACTGCGGCCGGCAAACATGCGCGCATCGAAGGCCTTGCCATCGTGGGCGAACTCCAGCCGGTACGCATTACCACTGATATCGCCACTGAGGTTCTGCAGCCCAGGCGTTGCGTACTGGTTGATGGAGTTGGTGTTGACCTCGCTTTCGGTACGGGCGGCCTCCAGCACCATCCAGATGTTGGGCCCAAAACGGAAGCCCAGGTTGGCGCTGCCCATCTTGAACGGTGCGAACGGATTCTCATCCTTTACGTAGGAAGCACCGGCCTCGATGTACTTGTTGACGCGGAATTGCGCATCAACACCGTACACCCAGAACTTCTCCGTGCCCTGGTCCAGCTCATACGTCACCCGCAGCGAGATCGGGTTCAACTCGCTGTCGAATGCAGGCAGGAAGCTGTTGAGCAGGATGCGCCCGGAGAACGGCTCGAAGCTGTAGTCAATCAACCGTCCCAGGCCACGGACATTGATGATGCGGCTGGGCTGGTTGCGGTCGCGGGTGATCACCTCCACCCGCTCGCTGCCTTCCAGCACGGCGCTGTTGCGCAGTGCATACGGGCCGCTGCCCTGGCTCGGGAACTCATCGATCACCTGCCGCAGCGAATCCTCCATCGCGAACACATTGCCGCGCACGCGCTTGCCTTCGAAATGCCAGCCGAAGCCGGTCGCGGTGCGGTTATAGATACCCAGGCTGCGCATCACCGCTTTGCCGCTGGCACTGATGCCGGTCTGCGTGGTCAGCGTGTCGCCGGTCTGGAAGTCGCCGTACATCATGTAGCTGCGGTTCTTGTCGATACGCACGTACAGGCGCTCGGCCGAACGTGCATCGAAGCCTCGCAGGGAGGAGTCGCCATAGACCGGATAGAACTCTTCCGGCTGGATGTCGCGCAGCAGGCGGCCACGCACTTCCTTGTCCGAGTCGTAGGCGGCGGTCAGCAGGTATTCGCCCTTGATCTTGCCCTTGACGAAGAACGCGGTGCGTGCGGCCGCATTGGCCTTGCCGCTGTTGAAGTTGCGCTCCCAGCGGCGGATGTCACGGTCAAAGCCATCATCACGCCGCGCCGTGTCCAGCGTCGCGCCGTTGCGGAAGTTCACCACGCCCTCGACCAGACCAGTTGCCAGCAACTCGCGCATCTCCGGCAGGAAGCTGACCGTGTTCTCGGCGCTGACCCCGCCCGAGGTGATGCGCACCAGCACGTCCTGCGGCACGTCCGGTGCCAGCAGGTCGAACTCAGCGCTGCCGTTTTCTATCGGCAACTGGATGCCCGGCGTGCCGCGATCGGCATCCAGACGACCTGGCCCAAGCTCGTCGGTGCGACCACCAACCAAGCGCACCCGGCCACCGCTGTACTCGATGGTGGCAAAGCGCTTGCCCGCCAGCAGCTTGCCATCGGCGCCCAGCAGCTGAACCCGCACATGCACCGGTGACTGGCCATCAGCCGGCACACCATCGCGGTCCACGTCCACCCGCAGCGTATCCACATCCGTGTTGACGCTGTAGTCGACCGCGCCGGATTGCAGGTCGATCGGCTGTGGTTGCGCTTCGCTTGACGCCAACGATTGCGGGTTGGCGACGACACCGGACGACAAGGCACCGTCGAAGCGGTGGCTGTCTGCCAGCGTCGGCAAGGCACCTGTGCTGGAGCTTGCTTGCCCGCCGGCAGCCACCGGAGCGGGCGGTGCGTCCGACGTGTCGCCTTCGGTCCCGGCGGCATCAGCGCTGACACCACCTTGCACCACCGAACCATCCGCTCCGCGCTGCGCAGGCTGCAACCGCAGCGTGCCGCGCGGAGCAACAATCCCCGGCATCTGGTTTGCCGAATCGGTGGCACCAATCGGCGCACGCAGCGGTTGTGCCTGGAAGCTCAGCGGCAGCCCCGGCAGCTCAGTTTCCGGCGCACCAACTTCACCCTGCGTGCGCCGTGCCTTGACCTGCTCCAGCACCTCGTTGGAGCCGCTGCCCTCGATGAAATCGGCGCGATGCAGCTCGCCGTTCTTCAGATCGATGAAGAGGCTGTCCGCATCGCCGAGGTTGCGGTTGCTGCTGGTGATCAGGCGCGAGCCACGCGGCAAGGTACTGGCATCCACCTTCAGCGTGTGGCTCTTCGGCGGCAGGCCACAGTAGCTGTACTTGCCTTCCGAATCGGACACCATCCAGGTGCCGTCGTTGAAGTAGAAGCGCACGCCCGGGATGCCGATCTCCTCACGGTCCTGCATATGGTTGTTGTTGCTGTCCACATAGATCTTGCCCAGGACGCAGGCCTCATCGGTGAACACGCCACCCGTCACGCGTACCCGGTACTGCGCCGGGTTGGAGGTCACCCCGCCCGGATACGGTTGCAAGGTGCCCGGATCGACGCAACCACCGGCCGTGGAGCACCCATGTGCCTGCGCGCGGTTGATGCCGTCACCCTGCATGGCGCCCACGCCAACCCGCACGCGGTAGGTCAGCAGCTTCTGCTGGCCCAGGTTGATGCTGCCTACGTTGAACACCAGGCGCGGGCCCGGCTTGCCATACGGATCGGCGATGCCACCGCCATCCACCCGCGCCGTCCCGTTGATGTAGGTGAAGCCCGGCGGCAGGTTGTCGATGACATTCACCGTCTGCAGCGGTTCACCAGCGGTCTGGCGGATGCTGATGGTGTACAGCATGGTGTCGCCGACCTCGACCACCTGCTTGTCACCGGTCTTGCTGATCACCAGGCCCGGCGCCACCGCTGGATCCAGCGGCAGATGGTTGTGGACGATGCTGGCCGTGGCCGAACCGGCAAACAGGCCCAGGAAGTACTGGGTGCCGGTGCCCACCGGCGCGGTCGGCGCGTTGGCCTGCGGCTGCACCTTGTAGGTGGTACCCGATATGCCGGGCGGCGACAGGCTGTTGGCTTCAGCAGGAATGAGCGCCGAGCGGAAGGTATAGCCCGCCGGCGGCGTCACCGTCAGCTGGAACTCGCAGCGACTGGGCGCAGCCGGTCCCAGCAGGAACTGGTAGTAGCCATCGCTGCCGACCGTCATCGAGATCTGGTCACCGCTGATGCTGTAGCCGCCCTGCCCGCCATTGAGCACACCGGTAGCCGGATCGTAGCCAGCACACATGCCCACCGGCGCCAGCGTCACGATTGCACCTGGCACCGGGTTGCGGGTAACCGCGTCATAGACCACACCACTCGGGTCCACCGGCAGACTCTGCTGCGGCAGGTTTTCGCCAGCGCGCAACACCACTTCCAGCTGGGTGATGCCGTCACCGTCAACCCGACAGGTGCTGCTGGTGCCGTTGTTGATCGCGTTGCCGGAGTTGCACGGTGCTGGCGGCCCAGCAGCGGTCTCGCCGGTTACCGGGAAGCCCCACAGCACACCGCTCTGCGGATGACGGAAGCGCACGTCATAGCGCGTGCCCGGCAGCAGATCGTTGAAGCGGTAGCTGCCATCGGCACCGGTGCTGGCGGTACGGATGACCTGGTTGCTGGCCGGGTCGTACAGCTCCACGGTCCAGTTCGGCAGGCGTACGTCACCGGCGTCGAGCAGCGCATCATCACTGCCGATATCGAACCAGACCGTGCCCGACAGCGATGCCGCATCCTGCACCTCGGTCATCAAGCGGCAGGCATTCTGGGTGATTGCCGGATCACAGACCGGCAGCTGGGTGATGTCGCCATCAAAGGCGCCCTGCTCGGCGGGCGATGGCGCATGGTCGGCGTCTTCACCACCACCGCGGACGATCACCGCGTTGTGGATCGGCGACGCCGCTGCGGCGGCAGCACTCACAGCCACATTCACGGTGATGGCGTCGGGTGACGTCGCACCGCTGGCCAGCACCGTACTGCTGGTGCAGCTGAAGCGGTCCGCGCCGGGCGCTCCGGTGCAGCTCCAGGCGTTGCCACTTGGTGTCGCGGCCAGTGTTACACCCGTGGGCAAGCGGTCATCCACCTGGTAACTGCCCGCCGTCGGCTGCGGGCCGATATTGCGTACACGCACGCTGTAACTAGCCGCATTATTGACGGTGAAACGCGTCGGTTGCGCGCTCTTGCTGACCACAAGATCCGGCGTATCGGCTACCTCGCCGAAGTTCTGCTCGATCGATATCTGACCCAAGGTCAGGGTGATCGCACTGATTGCCGACGGCACCGTGGATACCGGAGTGGCAAGCCCCATCGACGCACCGTTGACGGTGCCGGGCGTGGTGATGCCGTTGGTGGTATCCGGTGGCTGGGTCGGCTCGGTCACCGTATAGGTGCCCGGGCGCAGGTTGTCGAACAGATAGGCGCCATTGGCATCGGTCACCACACTGAGTGGCGTCACGGTCGCAGACAGGTCGTCGTTGCCGGTGAGCTGCAGGGTGACATTGGCAATGCCTGACTCACCCGCGTCGATGATGCCGTTCTTGTTGTTGTCGTAATACACACGACCGGCAATCGACGAACTGGCGATTTCACCGAAATTGTTGTCGATGCTCGCCTCGTCAAGGTCCAGCACGATGGCGCTGATCACCGAAGGAGTGACGCTGACCGCGGTGGCGGTACCGCCGGTACTACCGGCAACCGTGATGCCGTTGCGGGTATTGGCGGGCTGGTCGGGCTCAGCGACGGTATAGGTGCCCGGCACCAGGCCGGCGAACAGATAGGCACCATTGGCATCGGTCGATTGGCTCAGCGCCACCGTCCTGTTGTCGCGGTCGGTACCACTGAGCTGGATGTCGACCCCGGCGATGCCGGTTTCGCCATTGTCGATGAGGCCGTTGTTGTTGGCATCCAGCCAGACCTTGCCGGCCAACGAGCTGCCCACCGGCTCTTCACCAAAGTTGAAATCCAGGCCCTCGCTCGCGCCGATGCCGAGGCTTAGGTCAATCTGGCTGATGCGATCGGTGGTCGATGGATCACCCGCTACCGCGGTTCCGGGCACGCAACCACTCGGGCACGCCGCCCCGTTGATGGTGCCGGGATTCACCGCCGTTGCGCGGTTGCGGTACGCACCCGCAGGCAACGGTTGGCGCAGCGTGTAGCTGCGGGCAGGGTCGAGATCGATGAACTGATAGGCGCCCGTCGCGTCGGTGGTGGTGGTCCGCTCCACGGTCGAGGTGACGGCATCGAGCAGCTCGACGGTTGCACCGGCAATCGCCGGGTCGCTGCCGACGGTACGCAGGTTGTTGAAGTCCGCATCCACATACACGAAGCCTGCCAGCCGTGCATTGTTGAACTCGGGGAAGTTGTAGCGCACGCCATTGCTGTTGACCGGCACCGGAATGGCACTGTAACTGGAGTTCGGCGTGCCTGC
Organism: Stenotrophomonas sp. STEN029; assembly: GCF_056760015.1. Taxonomy (NCBI): domain Bacteria; kingdom Pseudomonadati; phylum Pseudomonadota; class Gammaproteobacteria; order Lysobacterales; family Lysobacteraceae; genus Stenotrophomonas; species Stenotrophomonas sp. STEN029. The sequence goes on from NZ_JBRREC010000103.1 coordinate 8,057, forward strand.
CGCGTAGGTGCCGCCGAGCGACGGCGCCAACGGGCCGCTGGTCGGCGGATCCACCGGGCCGTTGGCAAAGCCCAACGGCTGGGTCTGGGCGACGTTGTAACCACTGGCATTCGACGGTGAAAGATTGCCGAAGCTGTAGTCACCATTGGCATCGGTGGTGGTGCCCAGGCTGACCGCATTGCCATATTCGTCGGTGCCGGTCAGCGTCAGGCTTACATTGGGGATACGCGGCTCCACTGCGGCAGCCTGCGGAACACCGCCGTTGCCACCACTACGATCACGGTCCTGGAACACGGTACCGGCCAGCGTGGACGCGGTGACATTGATCGGGGCGGTGGCGGTATTGTTGCCCGCATCGGTGTCGACCTGCTCGGTGCCTACGGACGCCGTATTGATCGCATTGCCACCGGGTGGAAGCACATCCCAACGCACCGGGATGATCACCCGCACGCGCCCGTGGTTGGCGCCCTCGGAAGTCACGTCGCCCACGTTGCAGATGACGTTCTGCCCGTTCTGGCTGCAACTGCCAGTGCCGTTGGGCTGGTCATCCGGCAGGCTGGCAATGTCCGGCCCGATCTTGCGCCAGGTGATCGGCGTGCCGGTAACCACCATGTTCGGCGGCAAGGTGTCGGTGATCACCGTACCGGTGCCATCGAGCGGGCTGGTGCCTGTGCGGTCGCGCGACAAGCTGTTGCCCGGGCCATTGTTCTGCACATCGAACACCCAGAAGAACGGTTCGCGTATCGATACCGTGCCCAGGACCGGTGGCAACGCAACACTGGGATCAGGATCCGGTGGCGTCAGCCTGGATACGGCGCGTTTGCTGATGAGGAGGTCGACCTTGCTGCGGATGGCGGTGGTCTCGCCTTCGGTGTTGTTTGCCGGATTGCGCTCCGGTTCCGCGGAACTCGCCACCGCCACATTGTTGATCACATCACCACCAGCGCCCGGCTGCGACGAGTACTGATAGCGGAGATACAGGGTCGATGTCGCATTGATCCCGATCACCCCATTGGTGTCGCTATCGGGGAAACCTGCGCCGGGCACTTCACATTCCACCGTGATCGGGCTGCCGGTGGTCGGATTGCTGCCCGCGGTCATCGGGCACCTGATCATCGAGAATGGCCCGTTCGGGGACGGCGAGCCCCCCAGGAACTGCAGGGTCTTGTTTGCTTCCGGGGTGATGGTGTCGGTGATGGTGACGCCACTGGCTACCGACGGCCCCAAGTTCAACACAGTCACACGGTAGGTGATGAAGTTCGCGCTGGGGTCGTTCGGATCGTAGGGCAAGGGATCCACGCCGCCAGTGAAGCCGGTGTCATCCTTGTTCACCACCAGGTCCACGTCGCCAACTGCCACGTTCAAAATCGCCGATTTTTCGTCATCGGCGGAGGTTGCAATGGTGTTGTACTCGAAATCACCATTGGCGTCGGTGCCGCCGCTGGGATCCGGCGTGCCGTCACCATCACGATCAAAGAAGAAGTCTGCCGTGTTGGTGTACACGCGCAATGGACCACCGATGATTGGATCGTCCAACGGCCGGATCTGGACGGTCATCGTGTGCTGCTGGCCACCAGGTATATCCAGCGGCGTACAGGTCAGCACCAGCGTGCCGGCCGCCGCGCCATTCGAGTTGACATTCAGCAGACCACCGGTGCCCGCTGTTACCGTGACACCGCCAGTGACGGACGGGACACACACGGTGCTGCCACCACCACTGCGGGTGTCGTTGACCAGGGTGAAGCCCGGGTCATCGGCGCGCAGGTTGATCACATCGCGGAACACCACGCCTGGCGCCAGTGACGGCCCCTCATTGCGGTACTCGATGCGGTAGATGCTGTCCACGCCAACGCTGCCGGTGGTGCCGGTGGTGATGGTCTTGGCCTCGGTTTTCACATTGGACACGCGCGGCACCCGCACATAGTCCGAGCCGGTGTTGTTGCCCGGGTTCACCTCGCCCGCAGCACCGGGCACCGACGGATCAATGCCTGCGCCCGCGGTATTGCACCAGGAGCCTGCCGGTGCGGTGGTGGCACCACAGGTTGCCGCAGGCCGCGAGGCGCTATCCGCCAAGGGGCCGGCAAGGGTGACCACGATATCGGTCGGGGTATTGGCCGGCAGTGGCGTTGTCCCGGATTCGCAATGCAGGCCACCCGACGCACTGACCGAACAGGTCCAGTTGGCCGGTGCCTGCACGGTGGCGGTGGTGCGCCCAGCCAGGAAGCCCGGCAGCGTGTCCTCGACCACCACACCGGTGGTGGCATCCGGGCCGGCGTTGCTCACGGTGATGGTGTAGCTCATGCCGGTGTAGCCGATCGGCAAGGTATTGTCAGCCGTCCCTACGCCGTTGGTGCGCTTGACGATACTCAGGTCGGCGCGCAATGGCGAAGGCATGATGCCAGCGCCATTGCAATCGTTGGTGTTGTTCGGATCGCCAAGGCCACTGCCAGTGCCCGGCTCGAGCGAGTTGCCGCTTCCGCCGGTGCAGGCGGTGTTGGTCAGCGTGGAACCTTCCGCCTCGGGATGGGCAAAACTCTGCAACCGCAGCGGCGCGGCACTTTGCCCCATCGCCAACGGAAATTGGTCCGGGTTGAGGTCGCAGGTGACCACCTGCCGCGTGCCGGCAACGTAAGGCGTCGCCGTGCAAGTCCAGGGCGTGGTGTTGGACGGGACGTACTCTTCGCCGATTGCCAGCGTATCGATCACCTGCACGTCGCTGAGCGCCGATGCCGGCCCCTGGTTCGTTACGTTGATCGTGGAGGTGATGATGTAGCCGCTGCCGGCCGGAGGCTGGCCCGGACCAGGCCAGGTCGGTACCAACTGCGGCGCCTTGGTCTTGCCAAGGCTGAGGTCGGCACCGTTCGGCAGCACGGTGAAATTCGCGCTGCTGTCGTTGTTGGCGGTGTTGGCGTCGGGCAGGCTGCCGCTGACGGTTGCAGTGTTGGTCACCGGTCCACTGCTGCCCGGCCCCGTCAGCGGCACGCGGGCAACGATGGTGAACGTTGCACTGGCGCCGACCGCCAAGGTGGCCGGGGCTGGCAGCGAACAGCCATGCACCGTGTTCGCGCCGGTGCTCGCACAACTCCAGCCAGGCGCACTGGCGCTGCTTTCGATCAGGAAGCCGGCCGGCATCGGATCGGTCCAGCTCACATTTTCGGCTGGACTCGGGCCGTTGTTGGTCACCGTCACCGTGAACGTGATCAGCTCACCGGGCAGCGCCGGGACCGGCGTCGCGGTCTTGTCGATGGCCAGGTCGGCGCCGGCAGCAATGCTTACAACGGCATCATCGGTGTTGTTGCCGTTGTTCGGATCAGGCGTACCGACCGCATTGACGGTGGCGGTATTGACCACGCTGCCACTGGCAACCCCGACCTTGCCTTTGAAGGTATAGGTTGCGCTCTGGCCCACGCCAAGCGCGCCGGCATGGGTGCCGTTCTGGTTGTTGAAGGTCCAGCTGCCGGCTACCGCCTGTGCGCTTCCGGGGACGTAGGTAACACCGCTGGGCAAGGTATCGGCAACATTGAAATTGGTCGAGACGTTCGGACCGTTGTTGGTGACGGTAATGGTGTAGGTCACTTCACCGCCGGCAACAACCGGATCGGGCGCGGCACTCTTGGCCATGCTCAGATCGCCGGACTGCGTCAGGGTCGTGTTCTGCGTTGCGATGTTGTCGCCGGCATTGGAATCCCCAGCAAAGAATGGATCAGTTGGTTGCAGACTGGTAAGCGGCGTGCCGGCCGCTGGCGCAGGTTGCCGTCCCACCGCAGCGACGATATCAACGGTACCCGGCCCGAGCCCGGCGGTGCTCACCTGCAGGTTGATATCAAACGAATCGCCGTTATTGAGCGTCGGTGGAATGACGCAGACCACGCGTGTGCTGACGACCGCATCTGCACTGCAGTAAGCAGGCAGGTTTACCGCAGTGGTTCCCGCCGGAAGATCGAATGCAACAACTGCGTCCGGCACTGCTTCAGGGCCGCCATTGGAGAGTGTCAACCTATATTCGATGATGCTGCCTGCAGGCACCGGGTCGACAACCTCGGAGAAAGCATTGATCCCAAGATTCGCCGCAGCAGCCAGCGGCGCCCAGCCCAGCAGCAACAGCAGGAGCATCGAACCAAGAAGATGTTTTCCCCAACGGCGCGCAGCACCATCAGGCCGTACAGGAGCAACCGCCACAAGCAACTGCGACATCGCACCTCTCCAGAACACCCAATACACGAAGGAAGTCGCTGCCCATCACTCCCATGCAGCAGCGCTGAATGTCAGCATTGATCTACAACGATCCACAGCGCGAAGCGATCATCGCGATGCGCGATGGCGCCTTCCCACAGCCCTGAGCAACATGAATGCCCCTGCAACGAACGGTGCATGCAGATATGTGAAGCGAATGTCAAAGTACATGGCTTTTATTTTGCTGAATACACAGGTCTGCCCTCCAATTTTGATTGGCGAGGAAAACACGCGCGGGCAATCCCGGCTCGCAGTTCTTTTCAGTTTCATTACTGAAACTTTGGATTGAAGAACCAACACGCTCGCAGCAACTGGAGCGTCCCAGCAGCATCTTGGCGCCATAGGTTGAGATGCAGATTCCTGCAGCTCATTACTCAATGACACGCAGCATCGTCCTGCAAATCAACAAGCAGTCTGGATGGCAACACACAAACCGGAGACCTCAACAAGCGACACATACCGATGCGGCCAAGCATCGGCATCACCCCCAGCCGTTCTTACCTGTGATACCGACGCTGTTTGAGCTGTTGCAGCTCGTCGCAGCCGACACCTTTGGCTAGATTCATTTCTGAGAAGTAGTGCTGTCAGCATGCAATTCCCGGTTTCCATCGCGGACGCTTTCCTTTCTGCGCGGATCGTCGAGGGCAGCTATCGAATCGATCCTTCATTTGCGCGCGCCACGACGGCCCGGCGCCCAGCGCCCCTCCAGGCGACCTCCCCCTCCAGGACGCAAGCCCAGCCCCAATCGGTGGAATGAGCGGAGTGCACGTCCTCTGCCACTCGGGTTTCGCCTGTTAATCTTGACCACCATGGATGTCCCCAGCACCCGCTGCCCCGCCGCGCTCACCGTCCTTGCACTGCCCATGGCAGCTGCAATACTGCGTGCTGGCGTGAGCAACGAAGATGGCAGCGCACCCGCATGGCCGCCTTCCACGGTGGTGCCTATGCTTCCCACCTTTTCGCTGCCGCGCCGGCTGCCCCGCTTGAGACCACACAGCTCACATGCCTGATCCTCAGCCCGGCACGCCCCTGCACTACCGTCTCGATGACCTGCGTATCGACGTGGCGCGGCAACGCGTGCTGCGCGATGACGGCCAGGTATTGGATGTCGCCGGGCTCAGCTTCCGGCTGCTGCATTACCTGCTGACCCAAGGCACCCGCGTGGTCGGCTTTGATGCCCTGATCGCAAACATCTGGGCACCGGCAATCGTCAACGAGGAAACGGTGACCCAACGCGTGCGCCTGCTGCGCCAGGCCTTGGGCGACAACGGCCGACAGGCACGCTACCTGCGTTCGGTACGCGGGCAGGGCTACCAACTATGCAGCGAGCCGGTGGTCGAGGACGCGTTTGTGGCATCCACGCAGCCAACCGCATCCGCTCCGACAGCCACAAGACAGCGTCGCATCGCAATCACTGCGGGCATTGCCCTGCTTGCAACTGCTGCCGGCCTGGTCTGGTGGCGCTGGCCAGCCCCCGCAGCGCCCGCGACGTCACCGCTACTGCAGCGCGCCGACTATTACGCGGGCATCGGTCAGCGTGAAAACAACGAACGTGCCATGGCCTTGTACCGCCAACGCCTGCAGGAAGCGCCAGACGATGTGCTGGCACAACTCGGGGTTGCCCGCGCCCTCGCCGCCCGCACCTGCCTGTACAACGGCAGCAGCGAAGATGCCGAGCAGGCGCAGGCCCTGGCCGAAGCTGTGATCGCCCGCCAACCGAACTTGGCTGCCGCCTTTGCAGCGCTGGCTTACGGCCACGATTGCAGAGGCCAGATCCAGGCCGCGCTGAGCGGCTACGAGCGCGCGGTGCAGATCGATCCGGGCGCCGATTCCAGCCGTGCGTCGGCAGCCTATCTGTATGCACGCCAGGGACGCTTGAGCGACGCGCTCGCCGCCAACATGGCGGTTCGCCATCCCGGACGGGTGCGCTTCTGGGAGCTGCAGGTCGCCTCCAACCTCGACCTGCTCGGCTACACCGCGGCCGCGGAAGCCCGTTATAAACGCAGCTTCCAGTTGTACCCGGACAACGTGTTTTCCAACATCGCCTGGCCGGAGTTCCTCCACGACCACGGCCGCAGCGGCGAAGCGCAGGCCGCGATGGAAGAAGCCATCGCGCGCGGCACCGAGCACGCCCAGCTGTATCTGCTCGCCGCCGAGCTGGCACTGCAGCGCGGCGACCTCGACGCCGCGCGCAATGCGGCGCGGCAGGCACGCGCGCTCAAGCCACATGCCAGCCTGCCAATGACAATGGCGTGGATCGTGGCTGCGGAAACCAAGCCAGCTGCGTCCGTGCTGCTGGCCCGCTCGCTCGAGCTGCGCTCCGGGTTGGGCAAGGGTAGCGATGCGCAGGACGGAATCGATGCCGCATTGCTGGCCAACCTCGCCGGCGACCGTGATGCCGCGCTGGCGGCACTACAGGCCGCGGTGGCGGCCGGCTATCGCAATGGCAGCTATCTGCGGATATCACCATTGCTGGCCGAGCTTCGCAGCGATCCAGGCTACGCACAGCTGCTGCAGACCATCGATACAGCGGTGACCGCCGACCGGGCACGGCTCATCGCATCCGGTCAGCTGCCAGCCGATGCCCAGGCGGTTACGGCAACGCGTTGAGGATGTAGTCCTGCAGCAACTTCTGGGTTTCCTGGTGCATGCCGCGCTGGTTGAAGCGGGTGCGCGTGACCACGACCACCAACTGCTTCTCCGGCACCACGAATACCGCATTGCCGCCATTGCCGGACATCGCCCAGGCATGCACCGGCTTGCCGCCTGCGCTGAACGGGAACCGCCAGATCTGGTAACCGTAGTCGGCATCAAAAGGAGTCTGTGCCGCGGCCTGGGTCATGGCTTGCGTCCATGCGGCGGGTAACACCTGGCGACCTTTCCAGCGGCCATTGTCGATCAGCAGCTGCCCCAGCTTGGCCAGGTCACGGCTACGGTACTCGGTGCCACCGCCGCCCATGCCGACGCCTTCTGACGAGCGGTTCCAGACCGACACCTCTATTCCAAGTGGGCGCTCCAGCACTTCGGCGGCAAAACGCTGCAACGGCATATGGCTGGCACGCTCGACAATGGCCCCGAGCAGGAAGGAGTTGGCCGTGCAGTAGGCGAAGGCACGCCCGTGCGGACTATCGGCCGGCCGCTTGGTCCATGGCGCATAGCCGCGCTCCGGCAGATTGAGGGTGAAGCCGGTCCAGTCGGCGCTGACATACATGCGCTCCTCATGCCCGGCGGAGTACTCGTTGTTGTCATCGCACTCCCACTGCGCGCTCATCGTCAGCAGATCTTCGAGCGTGATCGCGTTCTTGAACGCACCGGGGTGTGCGGGCGTCCTGTCCGGGAAGAAGCCCAGCACCGGTGCCTTCACCCCGCTGATCATGCCGCGGTCGATGGCCGCGCCGACCAGCATCGCGGTCACGCTCTTGGTCAGCGAGCGGGTGTTGTGCAGGCTGCTGCGGTCGGCGCCGTTGAAGTAGACCTCGTGGACCAACGCGCCGCGATGCACCACCAGCACGCTGGTGGTATCGGGTGCCTGGCCGCCCTTGATCGCGGCATCCAGGGCGCTGAGCTTGCTGGCATCCAGTCCGTGCCTGGCCGGGTCGGCGACGGTCCAGTCATCGCTGGCTGGCGGGGCGGAGGCGGCGGAGGCGGCTCCAAGCAACAACGCGGTGAACAAAGCAAGGCGGATCAACAGTGACATCGGGGTGCTCCATGTGTGGAGCGTCCAGCCGAACATTCGCTTGGATGAAACGCCTGATGCCTGGATGAAGATTTATGAAGTTGTTTGCAATCAGTGGCTTGGCAGAAAGGCAAAACCGGGGTCAAAACCGGGGGGAGGGGGTGGGGGGCGTGTGAGTCAGAGCACACTGGGGCCGGCTAGTGTGGCGTGTCGTTTTGGGTTTGATGGTTGTCGCGCGGGGCA
>NZ_JBRREC010000104.1:0-16073 GCF_056760015.1 Stenotrophomonas sp. STEN029
GCGTCAGATGTGTTTAAGAGACAGGCTGGCAGCAATGAAATCACCAGCATGAGTGCGATCTGACCGCTCAACGGCTTCGCGGCTGACGCCGCTCCTACAATGATGGGAGCGGCTGATGGATCCTTGGTAAAGCCCCTGCCGAGCATGGCTCGGCACTACAGGTTGCTTGGGATTTACCTGCGCGCAACATTCGCGGCGCTACCATTCCTGCATTCGTTGAATGCAGGTGAATACATGGCGTCGTATCAGACTATCAATCCCTTCAATGGCGAGGTCGTGCGCACGATCGAGCTGATGACTGCTGCTGGCATTGAGCAGCGCCTGGCCGCAGCTGAATCGGCATTCCCTCAGTGGTCGGCATTGTCGCTGGAGCAGCGTGGTGACTATCTGCGTAAGGTCGCAGCCGGCCTGCGCGAACGCCGCGACGAGATCCAGCGCGTGATGACCGCTGAGATGGGCAAGCTGCGCCGCGAGGCCTTGGCCGAGATCGAGAAGAGCGCCGCCGGTTGCGAGTACTACGCCGACCACGCTGCCGACTATCTGAAGCCACAGCCGATCCCCACCGAAGCGCAGCGCAGTTACGTCATCTACCAGCCCATCGGCTGCGTGATGGCGGTGATGCCGTGGAATTTCCCGATCTGGCAGGTGATCCGCTTCCTCGCACCGGGTTTGATGGCAGGCAATGTCGCCCTGCTCAAGCACGCAAGTAATGTTCCTGGCTGCGCCGACCTGTTGCGCGACGTGGTTGCCGCCGCGGGCATTCCGGAAGGCGTATTTGACGCACTGCATATCGACAATGATCAGGCCGCTGATGTGCTGCGTGATCGGCGGATCAAGGCGGTCACCTTGACTGGCAGTGAGCGCGCAGGACGGTCGATTGCGGCCAATGCCGGTGATCAGCTGAAGAAGTGCGTGATGGAACTCGGCGGCAGCGATGCCTTCGTGGTGCTGGATGACGCCGACCTGGATCTGGCGGCTGCGGCAGCGGTCAAGTCGCGCTTCGACAATGCTGGCCAGACCTGCATTGCGGCCAAGCGCTTCATCCTGGTCGACTCCATTGCTGATGCGTTCGTGCAGCGCTATGTGGAAGCTGCTCAGGCACGCGTTTATGGTGATCCGCAGGATGAGGCGAGCACGCTCGCACCGATGGCGCGCGCCGACCTGCGCGATGAGCTGCACAAGCAGGTGCGCGTCAGCATCGACAAGGGCGCGAAGGTGCTGCTGGGCGGTTCGCCGGTAGCCGGTAGCAATGCGGGCTACGAGGCGACGATCCTCGACAACGTCGGGCCCGGCATGCCGGCCTACGACGAAGAGCTGTTCGGGCCGGTTGCGGCGATCATCCGGGTCAAGGATGAGGCCGAGGCGGTGCGCGTGGCCAATGACACCAGCTTCGGGCTGGGCGGCAGTGTGTGGACCCGCGATGTGCTGCGCGGCGAGAACGTCGCGGTGCAGCTGCAATGCGGCGCGGCCTTCGTCAATTCAGTGGTGAAGAGTGATGCGCGGCTGCCGTTCGGCGGGACCAAGCGGTCCGGGTTCGGGCGTGAGCTGGCCGGGCCGGGTATTCATGAATTCATGAACATCAAGACGGTCTATGTGGCCTGATGCCGAGCTTGTAGGAGCGGCGTGAGCCGCGAAGCTGGCAATCCATACGCGCCCACGAAAACCAGCAACTGTAGTGAAGCGGATTGCAGGCTCTTGAAGTGTTTTGAGCATTGGTGGCTTCGCGGCTTATGCCGCTCCCACATGGCCTGCTGGTAAAGCCCCTGCCGAGCATGGCTCGGCACTACGCTCCCTCCCTTTCGCGCAGCGAAGGGGAGGGTTGGGGAGGGGTAGGCTCTGTCGCCTCTGATGCTGAGGTGGCTTCGCGGCTTACCCCGCTCCGACAAAACGCACAGCCGCTCTCATTAACCGAACGGCTGGTCGATGGACGTGCTCTGCGGGGTCATCAGCGCGGCACCATCTTCGGTGACGTAGAGGATATCTTCCAGGCGCACGCCGAGGCGGTCCGGAATGTAGATGCCGGGTTCGTCGCTGAAGGTCATGCCCGGTTCCAGCAGGTGGGTGTTACCGCGTACCAGGTAATCCCATTCGTGCATGTCCAGGCCGATGCCGTGGCCTAGACGGTGGCTGAAATAGCGGTAGTCCGGGCCGTAGCCGGAATCGCTGATCACCTTGCGTGCCGCGGCATCCACATCGCCCATCGCCACGCCCGGACGTGCGGTGTTCAATGCCGCCGTCTGTGCCTTCAACACGATGTCGAATACCTTGCGGATCTCGTCATCGGGCTGGCCCAGCACTACGGTACGGGTGATGTCGCTGGTATAGCCACCGGCGCGGCAACCGCCATCGAAGATGATCGGTGTGCCTTCGACCAGATGCTGCGGTTTGTCCGAGCCGTGCGGGGAGGCGGTGTATTTGCCGATGTTGACGCTGGCATCGCCCTGCAAGCCGGTACGCGCGTAGGCCATGGCCAGCAGGCCGGCGATGTCCTGCTCGGTCATGCCTGGCTTCAAGGCCTTCCACACCGCCTCGTACACGGCCAGCGTGGCTTCATTGGCCAGCTTCATCAATGCCAGCTCGGCAGCGCTCTTGACCCGGCGGCAGCCCGATACCACCGGCCATGCCGGTACCACCTTGGCCTGCGGCAGGGCGTCGGCAATGCCTTTGGCGCGGAAGTAGGGCACGGCTTCTTCCATGCCCAAGGTGCCGGTGGCATGGCCCATGTCACGCAGCACCTTGGCGACCAGGGCGTAGGGGTCCTCATCTTCCTGCCAGCCGCGTACGTCGTTGCCCAGTTTGATCTGCTCCAGCGTGCGCACCCGTTCGAACTCCGGTGTCACGTAGACCGGCTCGCCCCTGCGCGGAATGATTACGCCGGTGAGGCGCTCGCTGTCCCACCAGCGCATGCCGGTGAAATAGGTCAGCGAGCTGCCAGCGCCGATGAACACGGCATCGATGCCGTGTTCGGCCATCAGTCGCTGGGCCTTGGCCACGCGTGCGATGCGCTCGTCGTTGCCGATCGGTACCACCTGCGCAGCGACCGATTTCAGGGCGCGCATGGATTCGGGCAGGGCGTTGTCGGAGTCGGCCGCAGTCTGTGCAGACGCGATCTGTGACAGGGGGAGTGCGGCGGCGCCGGCGATCAACGTGTTGCGCAGGAAGCTGCGACGGGCGGGATTGGCGTGGTCGTGCTGCATGGTTGCTCTCTGGAAAGACTGGGTAGCTGGTCAAAGCCAGCCGGAACGTTTGAACAGGCGGTACAGCACCACGCAGATCACGCCGACACCGAGCATCAACAGCGGATAGGCGAAGCGCCCGGCCAACTCCGGCATGTGAGCGAAGTTCATGCCGTACCAGCTGGTGACCAGGGTTGGTGCAGCCAGCAGTGCTGCCCAGGCACCGAGCTGCTTGACTGTCTCGCCCTGCGCCAGCGTCACCAGCGACAGGTTCACGCTCAGTGCGGTGCCCAGCATCTCGCGCAAGGTGTCGATGGCTTCGTTGACCCGGGCTGCGTGGTCCTGCACGTCGCGCAGGTAGAGCCGAACTTCTTCGTTGATCAACTGTGCCTGATTGCGCTGCAACTGGGCCAGGGCATCCTGCAGCGGCGCCACCGCCAGCCGCATCTTGTTGAGCTCGCGCTTGAGTTCGTACAGGCGGATTACCGTGCGCCGCTCATAGGTGTCGGCGAAGATGTTCTTCTCCAACAGGTCCAGGGTGTCGCGGAAGCTGTCGGTGATCGGCAGGTAGTGATCGACCACTGCATCGAGCACCGAGTACAGGCAGAACGAGGGGCCCATCGCCAGCAGCTCGGGCTCCTGCTCCAGTCGCGCACGCACGGGGGCATAAGACAGCGAGGCGCCGTGACGCACCGTCACCAGGAAGCGCGGGCCGAGGAAGGCATGGGTTTCGCCGTAGCGGATGCGCTCATCCACCACCTGCGCGGTGTGCACCACCACGAACAGGGAATTGCCGTAGGTTTCGATCTTGGGCCGCTGGTGCGCCTTGCGGGTGTCTTCGATCGCCAGTGGGTGCAGGTCGAATTCTTCCTGCACCTTGTCCAGGATGGCGTCGCTGGGCTCGTACAGGCCGACCCAGACGAAGCCATTGGCATCATCGGCGAGCACGTCGCTGATGCTGTCCAGGTCGAGCGGGCGCTGTGTGCCGTCGGCACCGTACCAGGTGCAATTGATCACGCAGGCCGGGTTGGCCTGGGCGGGAGTTGGAGTGATGCCGGTAGTCATCCCGGCATCGTGCCTCAGCTGGCCGGTAACGCCAAGCTGCGGCGCCCCAGGATCAGTGCCAGTGCGATGTGGATGGGCAGCAGCAGCACGATCCACTGCATGTTGAACTGCGCCTGCAGCGACAGCCAATGCAGCGGCAACGCCAGCAGCGCAATGCCGGTCATCAGCCACAGGACGACCCGGAACCAGGCGCGCGGTTGACGCCCGCGCAGCAGACTCCATGCGCCGGGAATCAAGAACAGCGCCAACGGACTGAGCAGCAACAGGTTGCGGTTGGCCCAGGCGGCCTGGTGTTCGCTGAAACCCCACAGGAAGGTCAGCAGGCCACCGGCAACGCCACAGAACAGCCAGAACGGCAGCGCGAACCCGCCGATCAGGCGCGGCTTGCGGCGTGCGGTGTACAGTGCAGCGGCAACGACAAGGCCGGCCAGCAGCCACGGCCACCAGGAGCGCTGCTTTTCCTTTGGCTCGGGTGGCAGGCGCTGCGGCAGCAATTCCTGTTCGGCCTGTACCAGCGGCCGGCCTTCACTATTGCGTACTTCGCGCAGACTGTCGGCCAGGCGCATGGGCACGAAGGCTTCCTGCCAGCGCGACAGTGGCTGATCGGCATTCGGGCCCAGACCGATATCGAAGCCAAGCCACATCCAGGGCGAAGGCGAGGCCAGTCGCACCGACTCGCTGCGGTAACTATTGCCACGTGAACGGCCCGCCAGCTGCGATTGCAGGGCGCCGCCCATGGCCTGATCCAGGCTGTCGCGCACCATGGTGGCGCAGTTAGCGGTGAAGTAGTCGTAGCGGTAGCGCGCGTTCTCGGGCTTGGCGCGTTCGGCCAGTGCATCAGCCAGCGCTCGTGCCTGCGCCGGCGGCAGGTCCAGCCACTGGATGTTTGCCCCACGCCCAACACTTTCGTACTGCGCCAGGTCCTGCTCCAGCGGCAGTGCGACCAGGTAATACATCATCTTGCCGCGCACGAAGTTGCCGATGAAATCCGGTTCGGACGGGTCGAAGAAACCAAAGTTGTACGACGTTGCCTGCCCGCTTATCGGGTCCAACACCACCAGGGCGTCATGGCCGAAGCGTTCGAAGAACACCTCGCCTGGCAGCATGGTCACCACGCCGATGCGCGGTGCCGGGTGTGCGTTGGTTTCGCTGGATTGGTTGGCGACCGGTTGTGCGCTGCTGGCCATCGCGGCCAGCAGCAGGAACAACGACGCAAACGCGGACAGCAGCCGCGGCAGGCGCAGGGTGATCAAGCTTCGTCCTGATCTTCAGGTGGCAGGATGGTCACGTGGAAGGCCTGCACGCGGCGTGCATCGGCCTTGGCCACCCGGAACACGAAGCGCTCCAGGGTCAGCTCATCGCCGATTTCCGGCAGATGGCCGACGGCCTCGGTGACCAGACCGCCGATGGTGTCGTAATCGTCATCGGAGAACTCGGCGCCGAAGCGCTCGTTGAAGTCGCCGATGGTGGTCAGCGCATCCACTACATAACGGCCATCGGCGAGGATGGCGATCTGCGAGGTGTGGTCTTCGGTCTCGTCATGCTCATCATCGATCTGGCCGACGATCTGCTCCAGCACGTCCTCGATGGTGACCAGGCCGGCAACGCCGCCGTACTCGTCGACCACGATCGCCATGTGGTTGCGCGAGAGCCGGAACTCCTTGAGCAGCACATTGAGCTTCTTCGATTCGGGGATCAGCACCGCCGGACGCAGCAGCTCGCGCACGCTGGCGTGGCTGTTGTCGGCGACCACACCGCGCAGCAGGTCCTTGGCCAGCAGGATGCCGAGGATGTCGTCCTTGTTCTCACCGTGCACCGGGAAGCGCGAGTGGCCGGAATCGACCACCTGCTTCATCAGCTCGATGAAAGGCCGGTCCACCGGCAAGGACACCATGTGCGAGCGCGGGATCATCACGTCGCCGACGGTCAGCTCGGCCACCGAAATGGCGCCTTCCATCATCCGCAGGGTGTCTGCGGCGATCAGGCCGTCCTGCTGTGCCGTCTGCAGGATGCCAACCAGCTCGTCGCGGGTATGGGGTTCACTGGAGAACGCCGAACCCAGGCGCTCCAGCCAGCTGCGTTTCTTCTCACCGTTCTCGGGCGAGGTACTACTGTCGTCTTCAGACATCTCTTGGTTTGACTGCACCCGGCAGGCCGGGCGGTGCCTGCAAGTCTAGCAGGATGTTTGCCGTCGCCTGCTCAGGCCGCCGGTGGGTTGGGGGTCTGCACGCTGGGGGCTACCTGCGGTACATCGGCCGGGGTATCGGCCGGTTTGGGTGGCGCAGGTGGGGCTTCTCCCTCGGCCGGCAGGTCCAGACTGTAGGTGCAGCCGGCCAGGGTTTTGCCCGGGTGGGATTTGACCGTGGACACGCCCAGGATCACTGATTCGATCAGCGCTTCGCCGGTTTTGGCGTCGTTGACATCGCGGCTGACCAGCTCGCGGCCGGCCATGAACTTGTCCGGTGCGTCATAGCCGGTCTCCAGCTCCAGCTGTTTGGCCAGCGGGCGCGGATCGGGCATGTCGAGGATGGCGATGATGGTGCCGCCGGCCATGGCGATGTGGTCGGCGCTGTGCCCGAACACCGTGATCGGGGTGTTCAACATGTACTCGGCCATGAACAGGTTGCCCTGCGGCAAGGGCCGCCAGCCCAACGCTACCGCTTTCAGCGGGTCATTGACGATCGGTGCCAATGCGGCGAACTCGCTGACGCTCTGCCGGCACTCGATCAGCGCGGGCAGGTCGATGGTGGACTGGGCGCGAGCCGAACCGGCAGCGAGGAGGAGTAGCGTTAGCAGGTGGCTTGAGCGCACGGCAGTCATTCGGTGAAGTCCTGATGCCGATGATAGCGGCATCGCCGTGCGGCGCTGTGTTGCAGGAGCGAGCAGGGGGGGCGAGCCATGCTCGGCAGGGGTTTTACCGGTAGAGTTTCTGCCGAGCATGGCCGGGCACCACCGGGCATTGCGGGGAGGCCTCTGCCGAGCATGGCTCGGCACTACCTGTGGCTACTGCTCGTTGGCGTAGGGGTCGGCGATGCCCAGGTCGGCCAGGATCTCGCGCTCCAGCTGTTCCATGGCCTCGGCTTCCTTGTCGTCCTCGTGATCCCAGCCCAGCAGATGCAGCACGCCGTGTACGGTGAGGTGGGCGTAATGCGCGTTGAGCGCCTTGTCCTGTTCCTCGGCCTCGCGGGCGACCACCGGGGCGCAGATCACCAGATCGCCCAGCAGCGGGAATTTCACTCCCTTGGGCAGGCCTTCGGGCAGCTCGGCCGGAAAGCTGAGCACATTGGTAGCGTAGTCCTTACCCCGGTAATGGCGGTTCAGTGACTGACCTTCCTTGGCATCGACCACGCGGATGGCCAGGTCCGCCTCACGGATGCGGCCTTTGAGAGCGGCAGCCACCCAGCGGCGGAAGCTCACCGCTGCCGGCAGACCGGCGCGCGGCATTGCGTAGCTGACGGCGACATCAAGACGCACGGGACCCTTGGTCATTCGCTTGCTCCGGGCTTGACCTGCTGCAGGTCGCGGCGGTCATAGGCGCTGACAATGCGGGCCACCAGCGGATGGCGCACCACGTCGCGCGATTCAAAGAAGGTGAAGCTGACCCCGTCCACGCCGCGCAGCACCTCGATGGCGTCACGCAGGCCGGATTTGACGTGCTTGGGCAGGTCGGTCTGGGTCAGGTCGCCGGTGACGACGGCGGTCGAGCCGAAACCCAGGCGGGTCAGGAACATCTTCATCTGCTCGATGGTGGTGTTCTGCGCTTCGTCCAGGATCACGAAGGCGTCATTGAGCGTGCGGCCGCGCATGTAAGCCAGCGGAGCGATCTCGATGACATTCTTCTCAAGCAGCTTGGCCACTTTTTCCACGCCCAGCATTTCGTACAGGGCGTCGTAGAGCGGGCGCAGGTAGGGGTCGACCTTCTGGGTCAGGTCGCCGGGCAGGAAGCCCAGCTTCTCGCCGGCTTCCACCGCCGGGCGCACCAGGATCAGGCGCTGCACGCGCGATTCATTCAGTGCGTCCACGGCCATGGCCACTGCCAGGAAGGTCTTGCCGGTACCGGCCGGGCCGATGCCGAAGCTGATGTCGTGGGTGGCGATCTGGTGCAGGTAGCTGGCCTGGTTGAGGCCGCGGCCCCGCACGGTGCCGCGCTTGACCTTGATCGCTACTTCCTGCGCTTCATAGGCCTGCTCGGTCACGCGATCGACATTGGCGCGGTTCAGGCGCAGGTGGATGGCGTGGCTGTCGAAGACAGCTTCGGCGGCTTCCGCATAAAGGGCCTTGAGCAGCTTTTCAGCTTCCAGCGCGGTCTTGCCGGGGCCGCTGACGCGGAAGACATTGCCGCGGTTGGCAATCTCAACGCCCAGCTTGAGTTCGATCTGGCGCAGATGCTCGTCGAACGGCCCGGCCAGATTGGCCAGCCGTTCGTTATCAATCGGGTCGAGAGTGAAGTCGCGATGCGTGGTGGTGGTCATTTTCACTGACAGTTGCTGGCCGGCGAAGCCGTGCCTTGGACCTTGGAAGGGTACCCCTGCGGCTGACGGACCACCAGCGGGGCAGATAGTGATTCGGGGTTCTCCACAGCCGATGTGGATGCGGCGTGGGCCAAGCTGTGGATATCCCTGTCCAGCCCTTGCGGCATAAGCCTGTTGGCGGGATGGTTAAAAAACCGCCACATTTGACGGTTTAGGGGTAACAAGTTGTCCACAATTTTTGTGGATCGATTCGGGATGAACATGTGGATAACCCTGCGCAGCCCAATAACGGCGGGCGCTGGGTCGGTGTGGCGAATAAATGACCGCAGTGCTGGGGCAAAGGCAAAGGCGAGCGGTAAGAAGCGAAAACGAGCAACGACGGCTGTTCCCCTCCCGCCAGCGGGGTGAGAGGGGCGGCTTGCGAACCACTGGTTCGCTGCGGATCGAACGCCCTTGCTCCAGCGCGAGGGCCGGGGCTTGGAGCGGGGGAAGGGGGGCGCTCCTGCTTCGGACCAGTGGACCCCGCCTCTAGCCCGCGCAGCCCACCTTCCGTAAGAAAGCACAGCAGCAGCCGTCGCTGCCCTGACCTCAATCCTGCGTAACCACCCGCCCACGCAGCGAATTGCTGAAGGCCTCGGTGATCAACACATCGACAAACTGCCCGATCAGCCGCGAACTTGCCGGGAAGTTCACCGAACGCATGTTCTCGGTCTTGCCGGTCAGCTCATTCGGGTCCTTGCGCGACGGGCCCTCGACCAGCACGTTCTGCACCGTGCCAACCATGCGCGCGGAGATGCCGGCGGCATGCTCATTGATATGTGCCTGCAGCCGCGACAGCCGGGCGTGCTTGTCGGCATCGCTGGTGGTGTCTTCAAGGTCGGCAGCGGGGGTGCCGGGGCGGCGCGAATAAATGAAGGAGAAGCTCTGGTCGAAGCCCACGTCCTCGATCAGCTTCATGGTCTTCTCGAAATCGGCATCGGTTTCGCCGGGGAAGCCAACGATGAAGTCCGAGCTGATCGAGATGTCCGGGCGGACTGCGCGCAGCTTGCGGATCTTGGCCTTGAACTCCAGCGCGGTATAGCCGCGCTTCATCGCGCTGAGCACGCGGTCGCTGCCGGCCTGTACCGGCAGGTGCAGGTAGTTGGCCAGTTTCGGCACGTCGCGGTAGGCGTCCACCAGCGAGTCACTGAACTCCAGCGGGTGCGAGGTGGTGAAGCGGATGCGACCAATGCCGTCGATTTCGGCAAGGGTGCGGATCAGCAGGCCGAGGTCGGCAATCTCACCGTCGCCGTACGGGCCGCGATAGGCGTTGACGTTCTGGCCGAGCAGGTTGATCTCGCGCACGCCCTGTTCGGCCAGCTGTGCGCATTCCACCAGCACGTCCTCGAACGGCCGGCTGACCTCGGTACCACGGGTATACGGCACCACGCAGAACGAGCAGTACTTGGAGCAGCCTTCCATGATCGAGACGAAGGCCGACGGGCCCTCGGCGCGCGGCTCGGGCATGCGGTCGAACTTCTCGATCTCGGGGAAGCTGATGTCCACCTGCGGCTTGTTCTGCTCGCGGCGGGCGCGGATCAGCTCCGGCAGGCGGTGCAGGGTCTGTGGGCCGAACACCAGGTCCACGTAGGGCGCGCGCTTGACGATGGCTTCGCCTTCCTGCGAGGCCACGCAACCGCCGACGCCGATGATGACGTCGCGGCCATTGGCCTTGAGCGCCTTCCAGCGGCCGAGCTGGCTGAACACCTTTTCCTGTGCCTTTTCGCGGATGGAGCAGGTGTTGACCAGCACCACGTCGGCTTCTTCGGGGTTGTCGGTGAGCTCCAGGCCCTCGGCGGCGGCGAGTACGTCGGCCATCTTGGTTGAGTCGTACTCGTTCATCTGGCAACCGTGGGTCTTGATGTAGAGCTTGCCGCGCGCGCCGCCGGCAACCGTCGGCCGCTGGCCGGGCAGGGGGATCAATTCAGGTGTGGTCATTTCAACAGTAGGCACGGCGGAGCCGGCCGTGATCGGCAGGGGAGTTGCTGGCGTCCCGGGCATGGCGCTTATTCCAGACGGGTGGGCGGGCACGCAGCCACTGGGGCTGCATTCGTAGCCGCCTATTGTATCGGTCCGCGGGCCCGAGCACGAAAGCCGCTGCGTCAAATACTTGGCAAGCCCCGGCGAAGCTGGGAGACTCCCGCCCATGAAGGGGATTTTGGGGATCACCGGCATTCTCGCAGCAGCATTGGTCGCCTCGCCGGCCAGTGCCGGCACGCTGTACAAGTGCGTCGGCAGCGATGGGGTGCCCAATTACGTCAGCAAACGCGTCAGTGGCGCGAGCTGCAGCGTGGTCAGCAGTTATCGGCCGACCCGCGACGTGCCGCGCCATGTACCGCCTACCCCGGCGCCCGTCGCCACCCCGGTAGCTGCTGTGGCTCCCGCAAGCCAAGCCAATGACAGTTCGACGGCGGTGGCTGCACAGGCCGCCCCCACCGCAGTGCCACCCACGCCAGCGCCAGCAACGGCGGGGCGGGCGCAACGGGTGGTCAGTGGCCAAGTCTACTCTTATATGAAGGATGGGGTGCGTCACTACACCAGCAGCCGGCCGGCCCAGGTGGCCAACATCGGCGCGGTGCGCACCATTCAATACAGCTACATCGAGCGTTGCTTTGCCTGCGGCGTGAACTCCCGGGTCAACTTCGGCTCGGTGCGCTTGAACACCCAGGCCTACAGCACCGAGATCGCCTCGGCCGCACGCGAGTTCGGTGTCGAGGAGGCAGTGGTGCGGGCCATCATCCATGCCGAATCGGCGTTCAACCCGACCGCGCTCAGTCGCGCCGGGGCACAGGGTCTGATGCAGTTGATGCCACCCACGGCGCGTCGTTTCGGTGTGTCCGATTCCTACGACGCCGGCCAGAACATCCGTGGTGGCGTGCAATACCTGTCGTGGTTGCTGCGTCGTTTCAACGGCAACCTGACCTTGGCCGCGGCGGGTTACAACGCCGGCGAAGGTGCGGTGGATCGGCATGGTGGTGTGCCTCCCTACAAGGAGACCCAGTACTACGTGCAGCGCGTTGCACAGTTGGCCGACCGCTACCGTGGCGAGCTGGCCACGCGCCAGTAAGCCGTCCTCCAGCGTCTCTGTTGCAGCAGGCCGTGACAAATATCGCGGACTGGTGTTTGATCGCGTTGTGTCAGCGTTAAGCGTTCCGCTACACTCCGGAACGATTCGATTCAGAGCGGGATGGCCCCCACCAGACCGTTGGCAGCCTCTAGCTACCTAATCATTATCGGAGTGCCGGATGGCAAACGATGGGGTAAATGATCCAGTCAACACCGGACGTCGGCGGTTTTTGACAGCGACCACAGCCGTGGTCGGGGCAGTCGGTGTTGGTTTCGCCGCAGTTCCTTTCATCAAGTCGTGGAATCCCAGCGCCAGAGCCAAGTTGGCTGGTGCCCCGGTGACCGCCGATATCAGCGCGCTGCAGGAAGGCCAACGGCTGATCCTGGAATGGCGCGGCCAGCCAATCTGGATCGTCAAACGTTCCAAGGCCATCCTGCAGGCATTGCCTACCCTGGATGCACGGCTCAAGGATCCGGAGTCCGGCAACAAGGACCAGCAGCCGGACTATGTGCTCAAGGGCAATCCCGAGTTCCGCTCGATCAAGCCGGACATATCCGTGCTGGTCGGTTTGTGTACCCATCTGGGCTGTTCGCCGGAGATGGTTGCCGAGATCCGCCCCGAGCCCTACGACGCGCAGTGGAAGGGCGGTTATTTCTGCCCCTGCCACAAGTCGCGTTTCGACATGTCCGGGCGCGTGTTCCAGGACGTGCCGGCGCCGATCAACCTGCTGGTGCCGCCGCATCACTATGTGGATGACAACACCCTTGTCATTGGCGTTGATCCGCAGGGGGCAGCCTGATCATGGCCGACAATATTCTTACCCGCACCGTCAGTGGCGTGGCCGATTGGGTCAACGAGCGTGCGCCCGGCCTGATGCCGGTGTACCGCAAGCATGTCAGCGAGTATTACGCGCCGAAGAACTTCAACTTCTGGTACTACTTCGGCTCGTTGGCAATGGTGATCCTGGTCAACCAGATCGTCACCGGCATCTTCCTGACGATGCACTTCAAGCCCAGCGCGGCCGAGGCGTTCGCCTCGGTTGAATACATCATGCGCGACGTGGAGTGGGGCTGGTTGATTCGCTACATGCACAGCACCGGTGCCTCGCTGTTCTTCATCGTGGTTTACCTGCACATGTTCCGCGGCTTGATGTACGGCAGTTACAAGAAGCCGCGTGAGCTGGTGTGGATACTGGGCATGCTGATCTACCTGGTGCTGATGGCCGAAGCCTTCATGGGCTACGTGCTGCCCTGGGGCCAGATGTCGTTCTGGGGTGCCAAGGTCATCATCTCGCTGTTCGGTGCCATTCCGGTGATCGGCAATGGCCTGACCGAATGGATCATGGGTGACTACCTGCCCGGCGACGCAACGCTCAACCGCTTCTTCGCCCTGCATGTGATCGCGATGCCGCTGGTCCTGCTGTTGCTGGTGGTACTGCACCTGGGCGCGCTGCACGAGGTAGGGTCCAACAATCCGGATGGCGTTGAGATCAAGAAGGGGCCGAAGGGCAACCGCTGGTCAGCGACCGCGCCAGCCGATGGCATCCCGTTCCATCCGTATTACACGGTCAAGGATCTGGTCGGTGTCGGCTTCCTGCTCACGCTGGCCGCTTTCATCATCTTCTTTGCGCCGGTGTTCGGCGGTCTGTTCCTTGAACACGACAATTTCACCGAGGCCAATCGGCTGGTGACGCCGGAACACATCAAACCTGTCTGGTACTACACGCCGTACTACGCGATGTTGCGGGTGGTGCCGAACAAACTCGGCGGCGTGATGGTGATGTTCTCGGCCATCGCCATCCTGTTCCTGGTGCCGTGGCTGGACAAGGCCAAGGTCAAGTCGGTCCGTTACCGTGGCCCGATCTCGAAGGTGATGCTGGGCATCCTGGTGGTGTGCTTCGTGTGGCTGGGCGTGATTGGCTCCGGCCCGGGCACGGCGATCTGGGAGACCTGGGTGGGCCGCGTGCTGACCTTCCTGTACTTCGCCTTCTTCATCACCATGCCGCTTTGGACGAAGATCGACAGCACCAAGCAGGTACCGGACCGGGTGACGACGCATGACTGACAAGTGGATTGTGCGGTTGGCGATGGCTGCCGCGATGCTGCTGTGTGTCCCGGCGTTTGCTGCCGGCGGTGGCAAGTTGATGCAGGCGGGCAATGATCTGGGGGACCAGGCCTCGTTGCAGCGCGGCGCGCAGGCTTACATGAGCTACTGCTCGGGTTGCCACTCACTGAAGTACCTGCGTTATTCGCGCATGGGTGAGGATCTCGGCCTGACCGAACAACAGGTGATGGACAACCTCAACTTCACCGGTGCCGCCTATGGCGAGCAGATCCAGGTGGCGATGCCGCATGACGAGGCGACCAAATGGTTCGGCAAGATGCCGCCGGACCTGAGCCTGATTTCGCGGGTGCGCGGCAGTGACTGGATCTACAGCTACCTGAAGTCGTTCTATGTGGACGAGTCGCGGCCGCTGGGCTGGAACAACAGCGTGTTCCCGAACGCCTCGATGCCGAACCCGCTATGGGAGCTGCAGGGCATGCAGCACGCCATTCACGGCAAGGCCGAGCAGGAGGGCATCGACCCGCCGGTGGTGGGCTTCAAGCTTGCTTCGCCGGGCAAGGTCGATCCGCGTGGCTATGACCAGACGGTCCGCGACATTACCAACTTCCTGGAATATGCCGGCGAGCCGGCCGCGCTCAAGCGGCAGAGCCTGGGCGTCTGGGTGGTGCTGTTCCTGGCCCTGCTGACCTTCCTGGCTTATCTGGTCAAGACCGAGTACTGGAAAGACGTGCATTGAGCTGGGTGCAGGCCGGGGGGCAGTGCGCAGGGGGCCTTGGCAACTGCGCCTGTGGCTTGGCACACTCGGGTAACCGTGGTCACCGTCAGCAATGTGCTGGCGGGGCCGTAAGGTTGGCGGAATCCAACCGATGGAGAGCCTTTGATGGCGGCGAGTGTGCGTATGCGTAATACCCTGACCTTGTTCTCTGCAAATGACGATGCCCTGTGTCATCGGGTGCGGTTGGTGTTGGCGGCCAAGGGCGTGACTTACGATCTGGTGCCGGTCGATGCGCAGAACCCACCGGAAGATCTGATCGATCTGAATCCGTATCACTCCGTGCCGACCCTGGTTGAGCGCGAGCTGGTGCTGTACGCGGCATCGGTGGTGAGTGAGTACCTGGACGAGCGCTACCCGCACCCGCCATTGATGCCGGTCGACCCTTTGTCGCGGGCGCGGCTGCGCCTGGCGATGCTGCGCATCGAACATGACTGGGTGCCGCAGGTGCAGGCCATTCAGATGGGCAACAAGACCCAGGCGGAAGCGGGGCGCAAGCGCTTGAAGGAACTGGTTGCGCAATCGGTGCCGCTGTTCAAGGCGTCCAAGTTCTTCCTCAATCCGGAAATGAGCCTGGCTGACTGCGCGATGGCGCCGATCATCTGGCGGCTGGAGTCCCTGGGCGTGGCGCTGCCCAAGGACGGCAAGGCGATCGAGGACTACGGCAACCGCTTCTTCCGCCATCCGGCCTTCGTCCGCAGCCTGACCGATCAGGAAAAGAAGCTGCGCGAACTGCCGGGCTGAGCAGCCGCCGGCTGTATCCGAACTTATCGATCACCGCCGACAGGCGGTGATCGTGCTTCAATGCCGCGTACACTTGTGCAATGACTGAAGAAACTTTCCGGATGAGCAGCCATCGCCCGTATCTGTTGCGGGCGCTGGTCGAGTGGATCAACGACAACGGCATGACGCCGCACGTGATGGTCGATGCCGGGGTTCCCGGCGTGCAGGTGCCGAGCAGCGCGATCAAGGAAGAGCGGGTAGTGCTCAATATCGCCGAGCGCGCCGTTGTTGGCCTGCATATCGACAATGACGCGGTGAGCTTCACCGCGCGTTTCTCCGGAACCAGTTTCCCGGTATACGTGCCGATCTCGGCGATCCTGGCCGTCTATGCGCGCGAGACCGGCCAGGGCATGGCCTTGCCGGATGACATTCCGGGCACCGAGACCACGCCGGATGACGACGATACGCCGCCGACCGATCCGCCGGAGCGTCCGCAGCCTGGCGCGAAGCGCCCGTTCCTGCGGGTAGTCAAATAATTCCACCGCCGCCGCAAGGCGGCGGTTTTGTTTGGGCGTCTGTGTAGCGCCGAGCCATGCTCGGCAGGGGCATCACCGACAATCCCATAACGCTGCACGCTTTTTGTGGGAGCCGCGTCAGCCGCGAAGCTGATGCACTGGAAGTTGCGGGCATGCCAG
>NZ_JBRREC010000105.1:0-15980 GCF_056760015.1 Stenotrophomonas sp. STEN029
GCCGAGCCATGCTCGGCAGGGGCATTCCCGGTAGAGCCTCAGCCGACCATGGGTCGGCACTACAGGTAAAGCTTCCGCCGATCCTTGAACGGGTTTTGTAGGAGCGGCGTAAGCCGCGAAGCCAGTGCTGCATCAGCCAGCAAAGAGCTACCCCTCCCCAACCCTTCCCTTGGCTACGCCAAAGGGAGGGGGTAGTGCCTAGCCATGCTGGGCAGGAGGCGTTCCCGGTAAAACCTCAGCCGAGCATGGCTCGGCACTACAGGGGTGGCTGGGGTATGTCGGCCAAAGTATGTATAATTCGTACATACTTCGATTGGAGATCCCATGGACGCCACCGTAGCTGAACGCGGGCAGATAACGCTGCCCAAGGCCGTACGCGACGCTTTGGGTCTGACCAAGGGCACCCTGCTCAAGGTTGAGCTGGAAGGTAGCCGCATCATCCTGCGCAAGAGCGTGGACGACGCCATCTCCCGCGCCCGCGGCAAGTTCGCCCTGGACGGGTTCGAGTCGGCCGAGCAGGCCGTGCGTACCGTCCGTGACGAGGCCGGCGAAGCATGATGATCGCCGTTGATTCCCCTGTACTGATCGAACTGCTCAGCGACGGCCCCCGTGCCGACGCGGTGGAGGCCTGCCTGCGGCAGGCGCTGGTCGGCGGCCGGGTGGTCCTCTGCGGTACCACGCTGGCCGAAATCTGCGCCTCGCTGCGCGGTGGCGCAGAGGTGCAGGGTGCTCTGGAGGAAATGGGTGTCCATTTCAATCCGCTGGAAGCCAAATCCGCGTTGCGTGCCGGCGAGATGCACCGCCGCCACCGGCAGCGCAGCGGCGATACCCGCCGCATCGACGATTTCATGGTGGGCGCGCATGCACTGCTGCAGTGCGACGGCCTGATCACCTGGAACGACACGTTTTATCGCGATTACTTCAAGGGCTTGAAGCTGATCGTGCCGCAAGCCTGAGCCCATCCACTTTTTAACCGTTACACCCGGGAGTTGTCATGTTGGAAGCCTACCGCCACCACGTAGCCGAGCGCGCCGCGCTTGGCATCCCGCCGTTGCCGCTCACTGCACAGCAGACGGCCGACGTCATTGAACTGCTGAAGAACCCGCCGGCTGGCGAAGCCGAGTTCCTGGTCGATCTGATCACCAACCGCGTGCCGGCTGGTGTCGATGATGCTGCCAAGGTCAAGGCCTCGTACTTGGCCGCCATCGCCTTCGGCAGCGAGCAGAACGCACTGATCAGCCGTGAGCGCGCTACCGAACTGCTGGGCACCATGCTCGGTGGTTACAACGTCGCGCCGCTGATCCAGCTGCTGGACGACGCCGCAGTCGGCGCTATCGCCGCTGAAGGCCTGAAGCACACCTTGCTGGTGTTCGACGCATTCCACGACGTGCAGGAAAAGGCCAAGGCCGGCAACGCCAATGCACAGGGCGTGCTGCAGAGCTGGGCTGATGCCGAGTGGTTCACCAGCAAGCCGGAAGTGCCGCAGAGCCTGACCATCACCGTGTTCAAGGTGCCGGGCGAAACCAATACCGACGACCTGTCGCCGGCGCCGGATGCGACCACCCGTCCGGACATCCCGATGCACGCCCTGGCGATGCTGAAGAACAAGCGTCCTGACGCGCCGTTCGTGCCGGAAGAAGACGGCAAGCGCGGCCCGATCCAGGAGATCCTGTCGCTGAAGGACAAGGGCCACCTGGTTGCCTACGTCGGCGACGTGGTCGGCACCGGCTCCAGCCGCAAGTCCGCCACCAACTCGGTGCTGTGGTTCACCGGCGAAGACATCCCCTTCATCCCGAACAAGCGCTTCGGCGGCGTGTGCCTGGGTTCCAAGATCGCCCCGATCTTCTACAACACCATGGAAGACGCCGGCGCACTGCCGATCGAGCTGGACGTGTCGAAGATGGAGCACGGCGATGTCGTCGAGCTGCGTCCGTACGACGGCAAGGCCCTGAAGAACGGCGAAGTCATCGCTGAGTTCCAGGTCAAGAGCGACGTGCTGTTCGACGAAGTGCGCGCCGGTGGCCGTATTCCGCTGATCATCGGCCGTGGCCTGACCGCCAAGGCGCGTGAAGCGCTGGGTCTGCCGGTCACCGACCTGTTCCGCCTGCCGGTGCAGCCGGCCGATACCGGCAAGGGCTACTCGCTGGCACAGAAGATGGTTGGCCGCGCGTGTGGCCTGCCGGAAGGCAAGGGCATGCGCCCGGGCACCTACTGCGAACCGAAGATGACCTCGGTGGGCTCGCAGGACACCACCGGTCCGATGACCCGTGACGAGCTGAAGGACCTGGCCTGCCTGGGCTTCTCGGCCGACCTGGTGATGCAGTCGTTCTGCCACACCGCAGCCTACCCGAAGCCGGTGGACGTCAAGACCCACCACACCCTGCCGGAGTTCATCTCCACCCGTGGCGGCGTCTCGCTGCGTCCGGGCGACGGCGTGATCCACAGCTGGCTCAACCGCATGCTGCTGCCGGACACCGTCGGCACCGGTGGTGACTCGCACACCCGTTTCCCGGTCGGCATCTCGTTCCCGGCCGGTTCGGGCCTGGTCGCCTTCGCTGCTGCCACCGGCGTCATGCCGCTGGACATGCCGGAGTCGGTGCTGGTGCGCTTCAAGGGCAAGATGCAGCCGGGCGTGACCCTGCGTGACCTGGTCAACGCGATCCCGCTGTACGCGATCAAGGCCGGTCTGCTGACCGTGGCCAAGGCTGGCAAGAAGAACATCTTCTCCGGTCGCATCCTGGAAATCGAAGGTCTGCCGGACCTGAAGGTCGAGCAGGCATTCGAACTGTCCGATGCCTCGGCTGAGCGTTCGGCTGCTGGTTGCTCGGTGCACCTGAACAAGGAACCGATCATCGAGTACCTCACCAGCAACATCACGCTGTTGAAGTGGATGATTGCCGAGGGTTACCAGGACGCCCGTTCGCTGGCCCGCCGTATCGAGAAGATGGAAGCATGGCTGGCCAACCCGGAGCTGCTGCAGGGTGATGCCGACGCCGAATACGCCGCCGTCATCGAGATCGACCTGGCTGACATCCATGAGCCGATCGTGGCCTGCCCGAACGATCCGGACGACGTGAAGACTCTGTCCGAAGTTGCCGGTGCCAAGATCGACGAAGTGTTCATCGGTTCGTGCATGACCAACATCGGTCACTTCCGTGCCGCTGCCAAGTTGCTGGAAGGCAAGCGCGACATCCCGACCCGTCTGTGGGTTGCACCGCCGACCAAGATGGATGCCTCCGAGCTGACCAAGGAAGGCGTGTACGGCACCTTCGGTTCCGCTGGCGCGCGCATGGAAATGCCGGGCTGCTCGCTGTGCATGGGCAACCAGGCGCAGATCCGTGAAGGCTCCACCGCGATGTCGACCTCGACCCGTAACTTCCCGAACCGTCTGGGCCGCAACACCAATGTGTACCTGGGTTCGGCCGAGCTGGCCGCAATCTGCTCGCGTCTGGGTCGCATCCCGACCAAGGAAGAGTACATGGCCGACGTTGGCGTGCTGGATTCGGCAGGTGCCGAGATCTACCGCTACATGAACTTCGACCAGATCAGCGATTACAAGGACGTGGCCGATTCGGTCAACGCCTGAGTTGTAGCTGAGCAGTAAAGGTTGAACGGAAAACCCCGGCGCAAGCCGGGGTTTTTTGTTGCCGAAGAACACCAGCAATCGTTGTTGCTTTTGTGGGAGCGGCGTAAGCCGCGAAGCCAATGCACCAGCAGATTGCAAAGTGTGCGGTGCTTCATTGCTGCCAGCATCGCGGCTGACGCCGCTCCCACAAACAAAACCTGCAGCCTTGTAGGAGCGGCGTAAGCCGCGAAGCTCGTGCATTGTCAGATTGCACAATACTCGATGATTCGTTGCCCCCAGCTTCGCGGCTGACGCCGCTCCTACAAACGCAGAAAACCCTGCGTGGCCCGGGGAAGCACAGCGCAGCTGGGAGGTACCGTTCTTGGCGGAAAGTACCTAGAGGCCACAGCTGCGAAAAGTGATGCCATTAGCCAACAACCAACGCTCCTGGAGCATCTTCCCGGCTCGCAGCACCCTCCTAAGCGTGTATCCCAATAATGATGTCTTTCGGGGCGGTCATGCAAAGGAGATTGGAGCCCTTTTGCGAGAAGCTCTCACTTAGTTTTTTGGGGCTGCTGACACCAAGTGGGGATAAACGCCGGCCGCAGGCTTGGGAGTGATTACTGGCGATCGATTAGGTCCCAGGACGTAAGTTTTGCATCTTTAAGACTATCCCTATTCTGGAAGCTACGCGTCGCGTGTAAGTTATCAGAAGTAGTCGTGGCGCTGACATCTTGGCTTCGGTGTTTCTCTCGGAGAACTGCAAGTTCTACTATTTGTTTTGTAGAGAAATGTAGTGGGGGGGTATTTCGATTTTATTCTCGATTTCTGGAAATTCTTCTCTGGGTTGAGGCTTAAGGGGTAAGGTGTTCCTGAGTCGGATTATGTGCGCGCATGATGATTTTTGTGCGATATAGAGTTTCTATTTGTAATTGGGGTTTTAATGTAGCGTGGCGAATTTTGGTCGTTCGGATGATGGCTGTGCATAATTTCTAATATTTTTGGATTTTCTTGTTGTTCGGCTGGATTGTTCGATTGGATGAGTGTGCACCAAGCGGTGAATTAAATACGGCCTCTCCTACGTCTCTCTTGCTTGTCTGCCTGAAGTCGGGATTGATTTTTTGATATGCACTATGGTGTTGGGTGGGCTATAGCTTGTGCTGCTATCGAGGGGTGTAGCTGTAAATCTTTGGCAGTATGTAGAATCGTTGTGGGGCATCGCATGGCTCGTGTATTCGCTATTTTGGTAACTCTTCTTATTATGGCGTCTGGAGTGTGCGCTGCTCAGCCTTCAAATTCGACGATTTTGACTCTCGTTGCGCGTAGAGTCGTCCCTGACGCCCGGCTCTTGCTCGATGAGTCAGATCGAGAGTGGGTAAGAAGCAAGAAGGTTCTGATTTTGGGGGTTGCTCCACCAAACTACACACCGTTAGAAATTTTTTCCCGCAACGATCACTATGAAGGAATTACTGCTGATGTGCTCGGAGCTGTCGGCGGAATGTTGGATGTAAGCTTGCGGGTCATTAGCTTCCCGGACCGTACAACTGCACTGCGTGCGCTCGAGCATGGAGTGGTGGATATGGTGGGCAGCGCCAATAACTACGAGCTCGCTGGCCATGCGGTTCGCTTGACGCAGCGCTACGTGGAAGACACCCCCGTGTTGTACGTGCGCAAGACCGAGCACCGGCGCATGTCGCCGGAACTGACCGGCATGCGCATTGCCGTCGCCGAGGACTATCTGCCGCAAGTGCAGATACGCGAGCTGTATCCGGATGCGATCATTGCCAACTTTCGCTCGCGCGAGCAGGCGCTCGCTGCATTGGCATTTGGCAATGCGGATCTCTACCTGGGCGACACGGTTTCCAGCAACTACCTGGTGAATCTGAGCTACTTCAACTACGTGCGCACGATTGCCGTTCCGCGGGTCGATACCGGCGGTTTTGCCTTTGCTGTCCGCGAAGATGCCTTGACCCTGGAGCGAGTGGTGAACATGGCGCTGCAGCAGTTGCAGCAGACGCATGGCACCGAGTTGCTGAAGCGTTGGTCGGGCGGCGGTGGCATGGTGCCCTTGGCGCGTATAGAGCTGACCAGTGCAGAGCAGCGCTGGATCGCGGAGAACCCGGTGGTGC
The DNA here is from genome assembly GCF_056760015.1 of Stenotrophomonas sp. STEN029. NCBI lineage: Bacteria > Pseudomonadati > Pseudomonadota > Gammaproteobacteria > Lysobacterales > Lysobacteraceae > Stenotrophomonas > Stenotrophomonas sp. STEN029. The sequence goes on from NZ_JBRREC010000105.1 coordinate 5,695, forward strand.
GCTTCGTGGCCAGCAATGACACTGCGCCGCTTTCCTACTTTGATACCGATGGTCGCTTCAGCGGCTTGAGCGCTGACATCATGCGGGCCATTGCGCAACGCACCGGTCTGGAGTTCGAAGCGGTGCGGGTATCGCGGCTGGACCAGCAGATGCAGGCCTTGGAGAATGGAACCGCTGATCTGACCATGCTGGTGCCGACCTCATCGCGTGCGCGCAGGTTCAGCTTCTCACGGCCATTCGTACAGACCTCGTTCGGCATCATTACCCGCGATGAGGCCAACGGCCCGGCCGCGCTGAGCGACCTGCGTGGAAAGCGTATCGCGTTGCCGCTGCACCATGCGCTGAAGGAATTGTTGGTCCCTGCGACCGACTACCAGTTCATCGAGACGGACACCTTGGCGGCCGCGATGGAGCTGGTGAACGACGGCAAGGCGGATGCGACGATCGCCTTCCTGCCGATGGCGCTGTATTACACCTCGGTACTGCACAACGAGAAACTGCGTGTGTCGGATGTGGTTGAAGACACGCCGGCGTGGTTGGCGATTGCCTCGCGCAAGGACAAGCCCGAGCTCGCAAGTATCATCGACAAGGCGATGATGCAGATCCCGCCCGATGAGGTCGACATCTTCCAGAACCGCTGGCGGCCGCGCCCCGATGCATCCCCGGCAGCTTGGACCGACTTCCGCTCGTTGATCTACAAGATCACCGCCGGCGCCCTGTTGCTTATCCTGGTGTCGCTGATCTGGAACGTACACATCCGCACACAGTACCGTCGTCGCCAGGTAGCCGAGGATGCATTGGGCGAGCAGCTCAACTTCATGCGCTCGCTGATCAACGGCACGCCGCACCCCATCTACGTCCGTGATGAGAAAGGAAGGTTGGTTACCTGCAATACCAACTACCTGGACATGCTTTCCGTCACCGAGAAGAAGGTGCTCGGAAAGACCTCGATGGAAGGTGCCAAGATGGACCCGCGTGAAGCCCAGAGCTTCCACGACGACTATCTGTGGGTAATGGCCAATGGCAAGCCCTTGGAGGTGGATCGCACCCTGCACCTGCCAGGGCGCGTGCTCAGCATCTATCACTGGATCTACCCGTACTTCGATTCCCAGGGCCAGGCCAAGGGCGTGGTTTGCGGCTGGATAGATGTGAGCGACCGCCTGCATCTGATGGAGGAGCTGCGCCGCGCGCTCAATGCCGCCGATCAGTCAAGCCGCGCCAAGACCACTTTCCTGGCCACGATGAGCCACGAGATCCGGACGCCGATGAGCGCGATCATCGGCATGCTGGAGCTTGCGCAGAAACATGCCGAACAAGGCCGTTTTGATAAGTCAGCTATCGCAGTTGCCTATGATTCCGCACACGGCCTGCTCGAGCTGATTGGCGACATTCTGGACGTGGTACGCATCGAGTCGGGCCACGTCAGCTTGAGTCCGAAGCGCGCCAATCTGCGTGAAATGACCGAGTCGGTGGCGCGGGTATTCAATGGTCTGGCGCGGCAGAAGACGTTGCACCTGCGCTTGGAGCTGGATTCGAGCGTGGACTGCGACGTGTCGATAGATCCGATGCGCTTCAAGCAGGTGCTGTCCAATCTGGTCGGCAACGCCATCAAGTTCACCGACCGCGGGCAGGTCACCATCAAGGTGCGCGGCGTTGTCGTGGCGGAATTCCGTCTACAGCTGCGGCTGGAAGTGGCGGATACCGGCATTGGCATCGCCGAGAGCGATATCGCGCGCTTGTTTGATCCTTTTGCGCAGGCCGACCACGGGCATAGCTCGCGCGGTGGAACGGGCTTGGGCCTGCCCATCTGCAAATTCCTGTGCGAGTTGATGGGCGGCGATATTTCAATCCGCAGTACGCTGGGCGAGGGTACCTCGGTGATACTCAATATCCCACTCGAAGTGTTGCCGGCAATTCCCGGCGCCGTCGAGGTGCTGCAGACGGTGGATGCAAAGCACCCGAGCATGAAGGTGCTGGTGGTGGATGACCATTCGGCCAATCGCACTTTGCTGACCCAGCAGCTGGCATTCCTCGGTCAGAGTGTGCGTAGTGCTGCCGATGGTCGCGAAGGCCTGGATTGCTGGCTGGACGAACCGGTTGATATTGTCGTTACCGATTGCAATATGCCGGTGATGAACGGCCATGACATGGCGTTGGCGATCCGTCGGCATGAGAAGGATCATGGACTGCCGCCGTGCATCATCATTGGCTTTACCGCCAATGCCCAGCCAGAAGAACGGGCCAAGTGCATCGCCTCTGGAATGAATGATTGCCTGTTCAAGCCGGTCAGTCTGAGTACGCTGTCCGCCATGCTGGTGACGCTGGGAGAGAAAGCCGGTGTTGGCATGTCGGCGCCGCGTCTCGCTCAGACGAAGGACATCAACACGGCGCTGTACGAGCTGACAGGTGGTGACGCGGAGATGACGCGGAACCTGGTCATCGAGGCGCACCGGAGTTTTGTGCGCGACCTGAGTGAGCTGCAGGTCTTGCTGCCGGGTTTCGACCCACGCGCCATGTCCAATCTGGTGCACAGGATCAACGGCGGAGTACGCCTGCTGCAGGTGGCGCACCTGATGGATATCTGCGATCGCGTCGAGTTCCTGTGCGATCAACATGAGGTCGAGCTGGACGAGGTTGTTGCCAACGTCCAGTTCATTGCAAGTGAGTTGCCGGCGATCATCGACGTACTCGCGGCGATGCGTGAGCCAGAAGCGCTGGATCTATCGCTGATGCGCTAGCGCGATTGAATGCTTTACCCGCGGGCAATGGCAAGAATGCGTTCGGCTATCCGCTCCAACGGCAGCACCTCATCGGCAGCACCAAGACGTACCGCGCTGCCGGGCATTCCCCAGACCACGGAGCTGGCTTCATCCTGGGCCAAGGTTGGGGCGCCGGCCTGCTTCATCTCCAACAGGCCGCGGGCGCCGTCTTCGCCCATTCCGGTGAGGATCACCCCAACCGCATTGGCGCCGGCATTGGCGGCAACCGAGCGGAACAGTACATCCACCGCTGGCTTGTGCAGATTGACCGGCACGCCGTCGTCGACCCTGCAGCGCCAGCGGGCGCCGTCACGGATGACCCGCAGGTGCTGGCCGCCAGCGGGCAGATAGGCGTGGCCGGGCAGGATGGCTTCGCCATCGCTTGCCTCGCGCACCGACATCGCCGAGTGCCGGTCCAGGCGCTCGGCAAAGGCGGTACTGAAGCTGGCGGGCAGGTGCTGGGTCATGACGATGGCCGGGGCATCTGCGGGCATGGATTCCAGCACCACCCGCAGGGCTTCGGTACCGCCAGCGGAGGCGCCGATGGCGATCAGGCGATCGGTGGTACGGAAGCCGAGGTTGCTGGCGCTTGCTGGGCGCTGCACCGGCCGGCGCGGGCCGCCGGCAATTGCCCGGACCCGCGAGCGGGCGGCCATTTTCACCTTGCTGCGGATTTCCTCTGCATACGCATCCAGGCCACGGGCGACGTCGAGCTTGGGCTTGGCGACAAAGTCGACCGCGCCCAATGAGAGCGCCTGCAGCGTGGTATCGGCGCCGCGCTCGGTCAGCGAGGACACCATCACCACCGGCATGGGATGCAGGCGCATCAGGTTTTCGAGGAAGGCCAGGCCGTCCATGCGCGGCATCTCGACGTCCAATGTCAGCACGTCAGGGTTGAGCCGTTTGATCTTTTCCCGGGCCAGCAATGGGTCCGCTGCGGTGCCAACGACTTCGATGGCCGGGTCGGCGGCGAGGATCTCGGTCAGCACCTGGCGGACCAGGGCCGAGTCGTCGACGATCAAAACCCGGCAGGGAGCCTGCAAACTCATTCGAACAACTCCACGCCACCACTGACCGGGGTGTGCGACAGACGGGCGCGGACGGCGGTTTCGGTGGCGACCACTTCGGCATCGTGCGCATGCGGCAAGCGCTGCACGACTACCCGGCCGGTGATGGGGAAGAACCAGATCTTGCGCGGATGAATGCCGCACAGGTCTTCGGCAACGATGGGGATGTGCTCGGCGCGCAGGTATTGGCGGACGAATTCCGCATTGCGGGTACCCACCGGGTTGCTGGTGAAGCCCTTGAGCACGTTGGCGCCGCCAAATACCTTGGCTTCCAGGCGCTTGCGATGGGCACCACGCTTGAGCAGGTCGTTGATCAGCAGTTCCATGGCGTAGCTGCCGTAGCGAGCGGGCGCACCGTCACCGATATTGCCTTCGGGCAGCAGGAAGTGATTCATGCCGCCGATGCCGAGGATAGGGTCGCGGATACAGGCAGCCACGCAGGAGCCGAGGATGGTGGTCAAGGCGGTATCGTCGTCCACCACCAGGTACTGGGTTGGTAGCAGCTTGGCGGCAATCGTCTGGAAACGGGTGTCGCGGTAGCGCATCACCTCATCGGGGTGTTGCTGTGGATTCTTCATGCGCCGTTCCTGCGGCTGCGGCGGTACAACGTGCGGCCACAGGGCTGGATCACATCAGCCGCATGCAGGTAGTTCTCCGAGTGGCCGGTATAGAGCAGGCTGTCATCGTCCATGTGCTGCACCAGCCGCGACAGGATGCCGCGCTGGGTGGGCTTGTCGAAGTAGATCATCACATTGCGGCAGAACAGCGCATCGAATGGGCCGCCCACGTCGTAGCGGTTGGCCAGCAGGTTGAGCGGACGGAACTCGATGAGCGAGCGCAGCGCCGGCACAACCCGGCACTTGCCTTCATTGGGGCCGCTGCCGCGCTGGAAATAACGCCGCTTCATCGCCGGGTCCAGCCCTGCGATGCGGTCCATCGCGTACACGCCCTGGCTGGCGGTGGCCAGCACCTGGGTGTCGACGTCGGTAGCGATGATGCGTACCGGCGGGGTCATCGACGAGAATGCCTCGCAGGCGGTGATCGCCATGGAGTACGGCTCCTCACCGGTGGAAGCGGCACACGACCACAGCTTCAGTGGCGCTCGTGGGGCGCGCAACTGCAGCTCTTCGCGCAGCTTGTCAAAGTGGTGCGGCTCGCGGAAGAAAGAGGTCAAGTTGGTGGTCAATGCATTGGTGAAGGCCTGCCACTCCTCGCCGCCATGTTGCTCGAGCTGGTCCAGGTAGTCCTTGAACGAGCGCAGGCCGAGGTTGCGCAGCCGTCGCGACAAGCGGCCGTAGACCATGTCGCGCTTGGCAGGAGCCAGCGCGATGCCTGCACGTGCGTGGATCAGCTCGCAGACGCGGCGGAAGTCACGGTCATTGAACTCGAAGTCCCGCTCGGTGCTGTCGATGTCGATCATGGAATATGCGCGCTCAGCTGGCCATGGCCAGCGTTTGTGGCTGCTTGGCCGCAGCGGGTTGGGCGCTCAGCTGGAACACGGCCACCGCTTCATCCAACAGCGTGGCCTGTTCTTCCATTGCGCGTGCTGCGGCGGTGGCTTCTTCGACCAGTGCGGCATTCTGCTGTGTGGTTTCGTCCATCTGCATGACGGTCTGGTTGACCTGCTCGATACCTGCAGACTGCTCCTGCGAGGCAGCGGAGATCTCGGCCATGATGTCGGTGACGCGTTGAACCGCGGTGACGATCTCGCCCATGGTGGTGCCGGCCTGCTGCACCAGCTGCGAACCTTCGTCCACGCGCTCGACCGAGTCTTCGATCAGGGTTTTGATCTCCTTGGCGGCGCCGGCCGAACGTTGGGCGAGGGTACGGACTTCGGCGGCAACCACGGCGAAGCCGCGGCCCTGCTCACCGGCGCGGGCAGCTTCCACCGCGGCGTTCAGCGCCAGGATATTGGTCTGGAAGGCGATGCCGTCGATCACGCTGATGATGTCGGCGATGCGACGTGAGGATTGCTGGATCTGACCCATGGTGGTGACCACTTCTTCCACCACCAGCCCGCCGCGTGAGGCTACCCCGGCTGCACCGATCGCCAGCTGGTTTGCCTGGCGTGCGGATTCCGCATTCTGGCGGACGGTGGAGGTCAGTTCCTCCATCGAAGCCGCGGTTTCCTCGAGGTTGGCGGCTTGCATTTCGGTGCGGCGCGAGAGATCGGCATTGCCGGTGGCAATCTCGCTGGCGGCCAGATTGATGCTGTCGGCAGACTGCTGGATCCCGGAAACGATGCCGGCCAGCTGGGAGACGGTGCTGTTTGCGTCTTCACGCATGCTGGCGAAGACGCCCTGAGCGTCGCCGCTGAGTTTGACGGTGAGGTCGCCGTCGGCAAGCGCCTGCAGCAGGCGCGATACTTCGCCCAGATTGTCGTCGCTGACCTGCATCATGGTGTTCAGGGCACGCACCATGGCCTGGAAGTCGTGCTCGAAGCGGTCTTCATCGCCGCGCTGGCTGAAGTCGCCGGCAGCGGCGGCGCTGCCCAGGCGCTTGATCTCGCTGTTGATGGCAGCCAGGTTGGTCTTGATGGCGGCCATGGTTTCGGTGATGACGCGCTTGTCGCCGGGCAGCAGCGGCATGTCCTGGCTGAGGTCACCGACCGCATAACGCTGCGCCAGCGCGATCACCTGCATCTTGACGTCGATGTGGTTGCTGACCAGCACATTGGTCTCTTCAACCATGACGCCGTAATCGCCGGGGAAGCGGCTGGCGTCGATGCGGTAGCCGATCATGCCGGCGTCATGTTGGCGAGCCATCTCGGCCTGTGCGCCAATCACCGCCCGCAGCTGGTCCTGCATATGCGACATGCTGCTGAGCAATTGGCCGGTTTCGTCCTTGCTGGGGGCAGCGATGTGGTTGTCCATGCGCCCCTTGGCGATGGCGGTCGCCACGGCCGTGGCATTGCGCAGTGGCAGCACGATGCGGTTGCCGATGATCCAGCTCAAGGCCAGTACCAGCAGCACCAACACACCACCAGCCACCGTCATGATTGCGGTGAACTTCAGGGCCTGGCCCTGCAGATCGTCCATGTAGACGCCGCTGGATACCACCCAGTTCCACGGCTTGTACATGCCTGCATAAGCAAGCTTGCCAACCACGCCATCCTTGCCGGGCTTGGCCCAGGTGTAGGCGACATAGCCGCCACCCTTGCGTGCGGCTTCGACCTGGTCGTAGTAGACGCGGACGCCGTCCTCGCCGCGGAAGTCCTTCATGTCCTTGCCGACCAGGTCAGCACGGAACGGATGCATCAGCAACACGTACTTGGTGTCGTAGATGTTGAAGTAGTTGACGTCGGCGTCGGAACGCATCTTCTGCAGCGCGGCCATGGCGTACTTCTGTGCGTCAGCGAGCGGCATCGCGCCGGTTTCCGCTTCCTTGGCGTAGTGGTCGAGAACGCCGTAGCTCATTTCCACCTGGGCGCGCAGCGCGTCCTTGCGGGTTTCGTACAGATCCAGGTACTGCATGCGGGCAGCGATGACCGCCAGCGTGATCACACCGATCACGATCAAGGCCGTCAGCAGGTTCAGCTTGCGCCTGACGGAGATGTTGGAAATGTAGTTGTTCCAGAGCGAGGAGATAGTCATCGAATCCGCTGGTTACCTTGCGGTATCAGCGCTGCGTGAGGGGATAACGGTTTATCGGCCGCGAAGGGCGCGAGTTGAGTGGCCTGAAGAGGGAGGCAAGCCAAAGCAGTCGATCTGTTCACGTATGCGAAGAAACTGACCGGCTTGCGGTGTCGCGGTGTTGTAGGAGCGGCGTACGCCGCGAAGCTGGTGGTGCTTGCAGTCGTCGGCGGTGCCTCAACCGACGGTATGTCAGCTTCGCGGCTTACGCCGCTCCTACAAAAAAATCCGATGCCAGAGACTGGCATCGGATTTCGGGTGGTTCAATTGCTTGGCTTGGCTGCGTTGTCAGCACAGCCAACGATGGTATTGCTTAGAACTCCTGCCAATCCGAGTCGGCCAGTTCGGCTACTGCGGTGCGGGCAGCGGCTGCGCGACGGCGAGGTGCCGGTGCTGCTGCCTGGACGGCGGGGCGGGGTGCCGGTTCACGCGCGGAAGCCGGGCTGCTGGTGACGGCAGCGTCTTCTTCCAGCTGGAACACGGATACCACGTTGGCCAGATGTGCGGCCTGTTCTTCCATCGAGCGGGCCGACGCGGTGGCTTCTTCGACCAATGCGGCGTTCTGCTGGGTGGTTTCGTCCATCTGCACGATGGTCTGGTTGACCTGCTCGATGCCGGCCGACTGTTCCTGCGAGGCAGCGGAGATCTCAGCCATGATGTCGGTCACGCGCTGCACCGAGGCGACGATCTCGCCCATGGTGGTACCAGCCTTGCGAACCAGCGCCGAGCCATCGGCGACCTTGCCGACGGAGTCGTCGATCAGGCCCTTGATTTCCTTGGCGGCGCCGGCCGAACGCTGGGCCAGCGTGCGAACTTCGGAAGCCACCACGGCGAAGCCGCGACCCTGTTCGCCGGCACGTGCGGCTTCCACCGCAGCGTTCAAGGCCAGGATATTGGTCTGGAAGGCGATGCCGTCGATCACCGAGATGATCTCGGCAATCTTGCGCGAGGACTGTTCGATCTGGGTCATGGTGGTAACCACCTGGCTGACCACTTCACCGCCCTGCGAGGCCACCGAGGCGGCGCCGATGGCGAGCTGGTTGGCCTGGCGTGCCGATTCTGCGTTCTGGCGCACGGTGGAGGTCAGCTCCTCCATCGATGCTGCGGTTTCTTCCAGGTTGGCGGCCTGCTGCTCGGTACGACGCGACAGGTCGTTGTTACCGGCGGCAATTTCGCTGGCGGACGAGTTGATCGACACCGAGGACTGCTTGATGCGACCAACGATGCCGGTCAGCTGTTCGGCGGTGGCATTGGCGTCGTCACGCATGGTGGCGAACACGCCTTGGTACTCGCCATGCATGCGCACGGTCAGGTCGCCGCGCGAGAGCGCAGACAACAGTGCGGAGATCTGCTCCAGGCTGCTGGCATTGGCGTCCAGCAGGCTGTTGATCTGCTCGGCCAGCTGCAGGAAGAAGCCGTCCTTGTCGGCAGTGCCGATGCGGCCGCTGAGGTCGCCAGCAGCGGCGGCTTCCATGATGCGCGCCACTTCCTTCTCGACCTGGGCCTCGGTGCTGCGATCGCGCCATTCGACAACGTGGCCAACCGGTACATTGTTGTCGTCACGGATCACCGAAATGGTCTGTGCGAACTCGGCTTCACCAAAGCGCATTTCACGCTTGAATACGCCGTTCTTCTCGAGACCTTCCATCACCTTGCCGTCAACCTCGCCACGGTGCTCGAGCACGGTGACCGGCTGGCCGACCAGTGGCTTGCTGGCGTCGAAGTCGGTCAGTGCGCTGCTGAATTCCTCGTGGTGCTCGCTGAGTTTGTCGAGCAGGGCGCGGTTGGCGTAGACGATCTCGAGGTCGTTGTTGGTCAGGAACACGCCAGTGGACGAATAGTCCAGCGCGGTACGGATGCGCAGGTTCTCGCTGGCGATGATCTGGTCGCGGTCGATGCGTTCGCGCAGGTCGCGCTGCATGCGTTGCATGGCGCGCAGCAGATCGCCAACTTCGTCGGCACGCGAGACGTCGATCGAGCCATCCAGCTTGCCGCTGGCGACTTCATTGGCCACGTCCACGGCACCACGGATGGTGGCAACCAGCGAGCGGGCAAACAGCCAGATCAGTGCCAGACCGGCAGCACCACCAACCAGCACGGCAATGATGCCGACCAGGGCGGAGGTGCGATAGGTATCTTCGGCCTGCTTTGCGGCGGCCTGGGCGCGGGTATTGTCGTTCGCGGCCAGTGCCTGCAGGGCGTTATAGGCGTTGCGGTGCAGGTTGCGGGTTTCGCCAACAAAGGTGTCGATGGCGTCATCCGGCAGGTCCAATGCCAGCATTTCGGTCACGGCGTCGTACGACGCAGCCGCCTTGCCCCAGTCGGCGACAAAGGCATCAAACAGCTTCTTCTGCTCCGGGCTGTCGATCAGCTTCGGATAGGCGGCGATGGTGGTGTCGATCTGCATGCGCAGTTCGGTGGCACGTGCCTTGGCATCGGCTTTGACGTCATCGCTGGCGCGTACCAGGCTCTGGTAGGACGCGTTGCGGTACTCGCTGACCATGCCGCTCAACTCACCGGTGGTGCGAAGACTGGGCATACGGTTTTCAGCGAGGTCGGTGGTGACGTTGTTCAGCGAATGCAGGCCGCGGTAGGCGACGATGCCCTGCAACAACATGACGAACAGCACGACGCCGAAAGTAAGCATCAGCTTCGGCTTCAGTTTCAGCGAGTTGATCCACTGCATCTTGCGCGATCTCCGGGAACAGGCCCCGCCATGTCACAGGGGCGGGGTGGCGGGGGGGGGGGGGGGGGCCGGCCGCGGCGGCCCGGCGCGGGAGATCGTGTCAGGCAGTTTCTGGACGTGAGCAGGACACAACGGTTGAAAA
>NZ_JBRREC010000106.1:0-15858 GCF_056760015.1 Stenotrophomonas sp. STEN029
GCGCAAGGGAGGGGGCAAAAACGGCGTGCACGGGGGGCTGACAGGTCACGTGCTTCGCTCCCTCCCTTGCGCAACGCGCAGGGGAGGGTCGGGGAGGGGTAGCTCCACCGCCTTCGCTCGCGACTTTGCGCAGCACATCACGCCCGCCCCGCACACAAGCCTTCACTCCTCAACGCACACAGGTTTACAGTGGCCGCTGATCTTGGGGAGGCACCATGGATCCACAGCCCGATGGTTCAAACACGCTGCAGCAGCATCTGACGCAACTGCGTGCGGCCTGGCAGCAGCACAAGCCAGACTACGCGCAGCGCCGCGACGACCTGCGTCGCCTGCGCGCGGCGTTCAAGGCACGCATTCCCGAGATGACCGAAGCGATCGCCGCTGATTTCGGCCATCGCTCGAAACACGAATCGGTGATCGCCGACGGCATGACCGTCACTGGCGAGATCGACCATCTGCTCTCGCACCTGCGTGGCTGGATGAAGCCGGAGCGGATTGGCGTGGGCTGGCGCTTCTGGCCGGCGCGGGCGCAGGTGCGGCCGGTGCCGGTGGGTGTAGTCGGAGTGATCTCGCCATGGAACTACCCGGTCAATCTGGCGCTGGTGCCGTTGGCAACGGCGATTGCCGCTGGTAACCACGTGATGCTCAAGCCGTCCGAGCACACACCGAATAGCTCAGTGTTCCTGCAGTCTTTGTTGGCCGAGGTATTTCCCGATGATCGGGTGGCGGTGGTGCAGGGCGATGCCAGCGTGGCCTCTGCGTTCTCGGGCCTGCCGTTCGACCATCTGGTATTCACCGGCTCCACCGCGATTGGCCGCAAGGTGATGGCGGCCGCCGCGCAGCATCTGACGCCGTTGACCCTGGAGCTTGGCGGCAAGTCACCGGCCTTGGTGGCCGCGGATTATCCAGTGGAAGGTGCTGCGGCGCGCCTGGCGACCGGCAAGTGGTTCAACGCCGGCCAGACCTGCATCGCACCGGATTATGTGCTGATCGACGAGGCGCGGGTGGATGCACTGGTGGCTGCGTTGCGTGCGCAGGTGCAGCTGCGTTACGGCGACTTCAGTGATGCTGCCGATTACAGCCGCATCATCAACGAAGGCCAGTACCAGCGTCTGCAGGGCTATGTGGATGACGCGCGCGCGCGTGGCCTGCAGGTATTGCCGCTGGCTGACATCGATGCCGAACGCTCGCGGCGCGAGCGGCTGTTCCCACCGACCTTGGTCCTGCAACCGGGCGATGACGCGACGGTGATGCAGGACGAAATCTTCGGGCCGATCCTGCCGATTCGCAGCTATCGTTCACTGGACGAGGCCATCGCCACCATCAATGGCCGTGACCGGCCCTTGGCCCTGTATCCCTTCAGCCATGACAAGGCAACGGTGGAAAAGATCGTCGGCCAGACCATTGCCGGTGGCGTCACCGTCAATGACACCTTGCTGCACTTTGCGATCAACGGCCTGCCGTTTGGTGGCGTTGGCGCGAGTGGTATGGGCGCGTACCACGGCAAGGCCGGCTTCGATGCGATGAGCAAGCGCTTGCCGGTGTTGTGGCAAACCCGCCGGGCCGGCAGTGATCTGCTGCGGCCGCCGTACACACGGGTAGCGCGTTTCATCGAGATGATTTCGCGCTGAGGGAGAAAAGCCGCAACCAGGCACAGGGGGCCGGCTGCGGTGACCCCGGCACGAGGGAGAGGGAGCCGGGTGTCGAAAAGCTGTTGAAAGCCCCTCTCCCTGCGGGAGAGGGGTTGGGGTGAGGGTAGGGGGCGAAGCCGCCTGGAGCCAATTATCTCCAGGCTTCGCTCTTACCCTCATCCGCCCTTCGGGCACCTTCTCCCGGCGGGAGAAGGGAGTAATCGGGCATTGCTTTGGCTGTCAGCCGCCCAACTCATCCGCAATCCGCTGACGCAAAGTCTGCAGATCCTTCGCAAACGCCTCAATACCGGTAGCCAGCTTCTCGGTGGCCATCGGATCGGCCGCCATATCCGCATCAAACGTCGCTTCATCAATCGCAGCGACGTTCACCGCTTCGGCAGCACCGGCCACCAGCGTGCGCGGCAGCGCGCCGAAGTCAGCATCCAGCTTCTCCAGCAGGTCCGGCGAGATCGTCAAGCGATCACAGCCAGCCAGGGCTTCAATCTGCGCGGTCGAGCGGAACGAGGCACCCATCACCACCGTGCTGGAACCGCGACGCTTGAACTCGGCGAACACACCACGCACGAACACCACGCCCGGGTCTTCGTCGATGCTGGCCGGGGTCTGGCCGTTGGCCACGTACCAATCCAGGATGCGGCCAACAAACGGCGAGATCAGGAACGAACCGGCTTCCGAGCAGGCCAGGGCCTGGGTCGGGTTGAAGATCAGGGTCAGGTTGCAGTCGATGCCTTCGGCCTGCAGCACGCGCGCGGCCTGCACGCCGGCCCAGGTGGCGGCGATCTTGATCAGCACCTTGCTGCGCGGCACGCCGGCCGCTTCGTACATGGCGATGAACTCGCGCGCCTTGGCAATCGTGGCCTCGGTGTTGTGCGCCTGGTCGGCATCCACCTCGGTGGACACGCGGCCTGGCACCAGCTCGGCCAGCATGGTGCCGACGCCGACCGTCAGGCGATCAACCACGGCATTGGCGATGGCCTGCTTGTCACCGCTTTGGGCGCGGCCCCACTGCAGCTCGCGCTCGATCAGGCCGGCGTAGACCGGCAGGTCGAGGGCTTTCTTCACCAGCGTCGGGTTGGTGGTGCAGTCGACCGGACGCAGGCGCTTGATGGCATCGTAATCGCCGGTATCGGCGACGACGACGGACAGTTCGCGCAGCTGCGCGAGCTTGGATGCAGTGCTCATGAGGTGCTCCGGATCAGGCGGGGGTGTCGCCATCATCGACGGCGGCGATGACAGCGGCGGTGTCCTGGTCGAAGGTCGGCGCGGCGAATGGCTGCGGGCCGGGGGTGCGACCAAACACGATGGGACGGGTGATGCCACGGTAGCTGCCCAGCAAGGGGTGCTGCAGCGTGGTGATCATTTCTTCGGCCAGCACCTGCGGGTGCTCGAACATGTCCTCGACCTTGCGCGCGGCCGCGCACGGCACTTCTTCGCCGAACAGCGCTTCCCATTCCAGCGCACTGCGTGCAGCCAGTGCTGCATGCAGCTTGGCCAGCAGTTCGTCGGAATGCTCGGCGCGCTTGCGCACGGTGTCGTAGCGCGGATCGCTGCCCATTGCCGGCAGGCCGATCTTGTCGCACAACGCCTGCCAGAAGCGCGGCGTATTGGCCGAGATGTACAGATGGCCCTGTGCGGTCGGGTGGATGCCGGTAACACCGCCCGAACGCATGTCGCGGCCCACGCCTTCGGGCTCGCCTTCGGCCCAGATCATTCGTGCCGACTGCATGGTCAGCGCGCTGCGCAGCAGCGACACGCCCACGTACTGGCCTTCGCCACTGCGTTCGCGCTCGAACAATGCCGAGGACACGCCGGCAGCGACCAGCGCGGCGGCGTAGTAGTCGACCACCGAGCCGTACAGGATTTCCGGCGCGCCGCCGGGCTTGCCCTGCATCGCGCACATGCCGGTCATGGTCTGCAGCACCTGGTCGTAGCCGGCCTTGTCCTTGAGCGGACCGTCCTCGCCGTAACCGGTGACCGCGCAGTACACCAGGCGCGGATTGATCTTGTTCAGGCTGTCGAAATCGATGCCCAGGCGGGCCGGCACGCTGGGGCGGAAGTTGTGCACCAGCACGTCGGCCTCGCGCACCAGGCGCATCAGCACTGCACGCTGGTCGGCTTCCTTCAGGTCCAGCACCACGCCGCGCTTGGAGCGGTTCACGCCGAGGAAGGCGCGGCTCTCGGCCTCCAGCGTGGACGGGTATTTGCGCAGGTTGTCGCCAACCGGCGGTTCCACCTTGATCACTTCCGCGCCCTGGTCGGCCAGCAGGGTGCAGCCGTACGGCCCGGCGATATAGGCGCTCAGGTCCAGCACGCGCACGCCGCTGAGCGGGCCACGGGCACCATCGCGCTGGGCGATGTCGAACGGAGATGGGTTGTTGCTTGCTGACATTGGCTGCACTCGAATCCTTGATTGCAGTTTCCTCCCGGTGGATGGGAAGAAACATATCGTGCGGGTATTTTCAGCGAGGACAAAAAGCAGGTATCGCGGTGTCATCGCCTTCAAAACCACCGCTGCCTTCACAGTTTCTGGTGACAGTCAGCGGTGACAGGCTTAGTGCGGGGCCAGCGACAGCCAGCTCAGGCGCCAGACGTCGTGCTCGCGGCCACCACAGCGGTAATACGGCTCGAACACCAGCGGCGCGCGGCATTCCAGCTGCATCGTCACCGGCGCGCCTTCACCTTCGTCCTGGCCTACCTGCAGCCAGCGCGAGGGATCCCCTTCCGGCAGCTTCACCGTTTCATCGGTCTTGAAGCCATCGATCAGCGTGGTGGCATAGACCAGCGGGCCGTAGCTCAAGCCAACGTATTCCCAGCGCAGCACTTCCTGCGCCACCGGCGAGCCGTCCGGTGCACGCGATTCCTGCACGTTGATGTTGGCTGCGCGGTGCAGCTGCGGCTGCATCGGCAGCTTCACGCTGACCAGATCGCCGGCCTGCCACTGGCGCTGCAGCTGCACGTAACCATCCGTGCCAACCTGCACCGGCACGTTGATGCCGTTGACCTGGATGCGGGCGTCCTCGGCCCAGGCCGGGATGCGCAGGCCGATGCCGAAGCTGGCGCTGTGCTCGGGCGTCACCCGCAGGCTGATCTCACCATTGAATGGATAGCGGGTCTGCTGCTGCAGCACCACCTTGCCGGCTTCCGCGTGATGAAGCGTGGCTTCACCGGCGCCGTACAGGTTCACCCGCAGGCCACCATCGGCGGCAACGCCATAGGCGACCTGCGGCAGCTCTTCCACCGCCATCGCGCCGGACGACTTGCAGCAACGCCAATACGTCGTATGCACGCGCTTGCCGTTGGGGAAGGTGTAGTAACACCAGTCCTCGCCGTTCGGTGCCATCGCTGCCAGCAGGTCGTTGTAAGCGGTGCGTTCCAGTTCATCGGCGTAACGCGCGTGGCCGCTGATGGCCAGCAGCTCGCGGTTGAGCTGCATCCATGCCAGCACCGAGCAGGTTTCCACATAGGCCTGCGGGAAGAAGGTGCGCGGTGCGTTGAACACCTCGCGCGAGCGATGGGCGACGCCGCCCCACGGGCCGCCGCCCAGGGTCAGGTGCTGCTCGCGGATGTTGCTCCACAGATTGTCGATGGCCAGCTTGTAATCGGCCTTGCCGGTGGCCTTGTACAGCTTGGCCAGTCCAACAAGATTCCACGACAGCTGGTAAGCCTTGCCGGTGGCGATGAAGGCCGCGTCTTCGTTGGCGATGCCCTTGTCGAGCAGGGCCAGGCGCGGATTGGCGTTGGCTTGCTGCAGGATCTTTTCGGCCAGCGCCAGATAGCGCGGCTCACCGGTGACCAGGTACAGATCGGCGGCCGGGTCCAGCAGTACCGTCGCCGACATGCCGTGATGGTTGCCCAGCGTGGTGATGTCGATGCCCGATTCCAGCGCCTGCCAGCACAGGTCGGCGATGCGCCGCGCGGCCTGCAGGTAGCTGTCATCGCCCAGCGCACGCCAGGTTTCGAGGAAGCCGAGGATCAGGTAGCTGTGGGTCCAGATGTCCCAGGTGCGCAGCGCCGGTTCGCCGTTCCAGCTCTCGGGCTTGGGCGGCTGCGGCACGGTGAAGCGGCGGTCGGCGGCATAGTTGCCGAGATAGCCGTCCTCGTCCTGCTGGCTGATCAGCCAATCGGCGACGCGGCGCAGGTTGGCTTCCAGCTCGGGTTGGCCGCCCTGTGCGACCGCACGTGCGGTCGCCGACAGCCATTTGCCGGCGTGCTCGCCGTACCAATCGCCTTCCTGGTTCTGCTGTTTGTGCGCCTGGCCGAAGATGCTGATCGACGGGCTGGCTTCATCGACGATGAAATGGCTGAGGCGGCCGCTGCGGTTGGCGGCGAGCATCTGCCCGAACACACTGTCGAGCTTCACCGCTGCCGGTGTGATCAGCTGCTGGCCGCTGGTGATGGCCGCACTCATGCCGCGTCCACCACGCAACGGAAGCCGAGCATGCCGCTGCGGTCTTTGGCCGGGGCCATCAGCAGGTACTTGCCGTGCTGGTCCAGGCGGTAGGCCTGCGGGAAATACCAATGCGAGGTCTGCGGCTGGTAGCTGGAGCCACCGCGCAGGATCGCCGCACGGGTGTGCTCGTCGCTGAACTCATCGGTCCACTGCCACACGTTGCCGACCAGGTCCTCGACACCGAACGGGCTTGCGCCCTGCGGATGCGCATCGACATCGGCCGGGGCCAGCAGGCGGCGGCCGCGGTTGACCTGCGGCACACGGCTCTGGTCCCAGTCATTGCCCCACGGATAGGTGCGGCCATCGTTGCCCTGCGCGGCGTACTGCCATTCCCATTCGTGCGGCAGACGCTTGCCGGCCCACGCAGCGTAGGCGCGTGCGTCTTCCAGCGACACCCAGATCACCGGCTTGTTGTCCCAGCCGGCGCGCGGTGCGCCATCGACCCAATGGGCGAGGAAGTTGATGTCATCGGCCGGGTGATAGCCGGTGGCATCGATGAAGGCCTTGAACTGCGCATTGGTGACCGGATGGCGATCGATATGGAACGCCTGCATCTGCATCAACTTGCGGTGATGGCGGCGCGGGCAGTCTTCCCACGGAAACTGCACGTCCTGGCCGGCCCAGTTGAAGCCCTCGATCTCGACACCGCCAACGGCGAACACGAACTCGCCAGCCGGGATGGTGACCATGCCCTGCGGCGCGGCAGCCTGCGCGGTGGTGGCGGGAATCTCGCGCAGCTGCTGCGGGATTGCCTTCCATGCGCCGGAGAAACTGTTGAGCGGCTGTTCGGCGCGCTTGGCAGCTTCGATCAGGAACGCATCAAGGCCTTCAATGGCAACGCCAGCCTGCACGCTCAGCACCGCACCAAAGCCGCGCGCTTCCATCGGCAGCTCGATGATGGCCACGCCATCACGCACGGCCGGTGACAGCTCAACGCCATGCCAGACATCGTAGTAACGGGTGCCGTCCACATGCGGCAAGCCGATCTGCTCACCATTGACCGCGTATTCGTTGCGGTTGATGAACGTATGCAGGCATTGACCATCGACCGGGAACTTGCTGGCGAAGATGCCGCCCTGGTAGCAGACCTGGTAGGGCCCCCAGTCCATGGCCACGATCAGCGCCGGGAACTGGCGATAGATGGCGGCGATGCGGCGCAGGGTTTCACCATCACGCGCGGTGAACTGGTTCCAGATGCCCCAGATGTTTTCCCAGGCGTTGTAGCCGATGCCGTTGAAGAAGCAGTACTGCAGGTCGTGGTTGCGGTTGCGGCCCCAGCGATTCTCGTAGTTGACCATGTGGCGCGGCTCCAGCCACTTCCACTTGGACACCGGCGGCACCGGACCGTCGGGTGCCTTCTTGCCCCAGCTCTGCACGTTCCAGATCAGCTGCTCTTCCGAGCTGATGGTGGACTCGGGCTGCACCACCACCGGGTTGCCGTTGGCGTCGCAGGCATCGAAGAATGCACGCGGCACGCCGTTGAAGGTGTCGCCGTTGATGCCGTCGGCACCGGTGGCCTTGATGATCTCGGCCAGCCCGTCCCAATGCGTCACGCCCGGGTCACGGGTGCCGTGGTCCCACGGCTTGGCCGGCAGGAACACGCGCACGCCGCGCTTCTGGAATGCCTTCACCGCGGCGGTCAAACCCTCCAGGCCGCCCGGCAGCGTATGCGCCAGATCGAACTGGTTGCGGTCGTCGATGCCGATGTTCGGGTAGATGTACCAGATCAGCACCGAGTCCAGCCCGCCGAAGCGTTCGATCAGATCGTCCAGGTACTTGTCGACGGTGTACTGCGCGGTTTCCACGTCGAAGAAATAGCGGTCCTCGACCATCATCTGCGCGTGCACGAAGTTGCGCTGCGCCCACTGCAGTTCCGGACGACGGTAGTTCACGTCGGTATAGCCGATGCGCACCAGGTGTTCCTGGCGCCAGTCCTTCAGCTCGGTCAGCCAGTCGCCGGCGCTGGCGTTGGCATCGATCATCCAGCTGCCGATGTCGGCGAACGGCCATGCCGGTGCCTTGCCCGGCGTCGGCAGGTAGCGGCCGGTGGTGACGTGCGAGAACTTGTACTCGGTGTGGATCGCCTCACGCCCGTGATCGGGGGAATCGTTGTCGTAATCGGGGGCGGGGTAGGGGGAGGTCATGGCAGTCATCCAACAAAAACGGGGGGAGGCGTAACGGTTACAGCGCGCACCATGCCGTGAGTGCGGCATGGGCGTCGGTGCCGGGCAGGCGGCTGGCGTCGGCCAGCAAAGCCTGTACTTCGGCATGTTCGGGAATACTGGATTGTGCACCCAGCCGCGTGCAGGCCAGTGCCGAGGCGGCGCTGGCGGCCAGCAGGGCCTGCTGCAGCGGTTCATCGCGGGCGAGCAGGGCGACCAAGGTGCCGCAGAAGGTGTCGCCGGCAGCCGTGGTATCGAGTGGCGAGATCGAGAACGCTGGCTGCACCAGGATCTGCCCATCGATGCGGGCCAGGCTGCCGCGCGCGCCGAGGGTGACGATCACGCAGGGAACGTCGAGCCGTGCCAGGCCGGTGGCCAGGTCCGGCGGATTGCCGGCAACCACGGCCAACTCGCCTTCGTTGACGATCAGCACGTCCAGCTGTGCCAGCAGTTCGGCCGGCAACACCTGCGCTGGTGCTGCGTTCAAGGCGACTTTCACCCCGGCGGCGCGGGCGGCGGTGGCATAGGCCTGTACCGAGGCCAGTGGCGATTCCAGCTGCAACAGCAGCCATTGCACGCCATCCAGCGACGGCAGGTGTTCGGGCAGCAAGGCCATGTTGGCGCCGGGGGCGACGGTGATCGCGTTCTCGGCATCATCGGACAGGCAGATGAAGGCGGTGCCAGTTGGCAGCTGCGCATCGCGCACTGCATGCAGCAGCACGCCAGCGTCGTTCAACGAGGCTTCAATTGGTTTGGCGAAGTCATCGGCACCCAGGGCAAGCAGCATCTGCGTGGCAGCGCCACCGGCACGCGCGCAGGCCACGGCCTGGTTTGCACCCTTGCCACCGGGGAAGGTACGGAATTCGCGGCCGAGCACGGTTTCACCCGGTGCCGGCACATGCGCCGCGCGCACCACGAAATCGAGATTGGCCGAGCCGGCGACAAGAACGGTGGAACTCATGGAATGGCCTGGTAAACGAGGTTGTAAAAACGGGTGGACGGTGAAGCAAGTGCCTTGTCACCGCTGGGCAGGTACTGCATCAGCAGGATGGCCACCAGCTTCTCCTTGCGGTCGATGGTGAAGTACGTGGACGCCGCACCGGACCAGCCAAACTGGCCGACGCTGCCGAGCTTGCCGCGGTACGCCGGGTTGGTGATGACATAACCGCCCAGGCCAAAGCCTTCGCCCGCGCCATAGCTGCTGATGGCAGGCTCGAAGCCACCAAGCTGGTCGCTCATCATCAGATCGATGGTCTTGCGCGCGAGCAGCTGTTGCTTTCCGCTGCGGCCATCATCAAGCAGCATGTGGGCGAACTTGAGGTAGTCGGCAGCGGTGGAATACAGGCCGCCGGCACCGCTGTCATAGCCCTTCAGGCGCACGCCCGGGGTACGCGCGCTGAGCGTATCGGCTACGCGCAGGCTGCCATCGTCGTTGCTGGTTGGCAGCTCGACCACGCGACCGCGCTGCGCTACCGGAACTTCAAAGCCGGTGTCATGCATCGCCAACGGGCTGAAGATGCGTTGCTGCAGGAACTGTGCGAATGGCTGCCCGCTGACCACTTCGACCACGCGCGCCAGCAGTTCGGTGTTGCTGCCTTCGTAATGGAAGTGGGTGCCGGGCGCATCGGCCAGCGGCAGCGTGGACAAGCGGCGTGCAACGTCCTGCAGCGAGGTCGCGCTGTCGACATCGGCCGCAGTCAGCAGCTTGGTCGCCACCCGGTGCGTGTCCGACGCCGCCGCGAAGCCGCTGGTATGGGTGAGCAGATGGCGCAGGGTGATCGCGCGCGGCGCATCTTCGGTCTGCGGATGTTGTACGTCGCCACCGGTCACCACGGTGCGGTCGGCGAACTCGGGCAGGTAGCGCGCCAGCGGATCGTCCAACGACAGCTTGCCTTCTTCCAGCAACATCAACACGGCGATCGAGGTCACCGGCTTGGTCATCGAATAGATGCGGAAGATGCTGTCGGCCTGCAGTGGCCGGTGGCCAGCGCTGTCGGCGTGGCCGTAGTGCTGCTGGAACACGACGCGGCCATCGTGCTCCACCAGCGCCACCGCGCCCGGGAACTGGCCCGGTGCGGTGCTGGCCTGCAGGAAACCGTCCAGCCGCTGCCAGCGCTCATCAGCGTGCAGCAGCGGCGCGGACAGGCACAACAGGAGTGCGGCGCCACGGCGCAGCCTGCGGCGGCTGCGCGGTGTTGCGATGGATTGATGCATGGCGTGCACTCCTGCGCTCATCAGCGGAACGTATACGAATAGCTCAACGACACCACGCGACCACGACCGGCCCAGTAGTTCTGCCAGCCATCGCCCTGCGAGCCGCTGAGGATGTAGTACTTGTTGAACAGGTTGTCCACGCCCAGCGAGAACGTACCGAAGCGCCCCGAATCATAGTTCACGCCCAGATCCCACAGCGTGTAGCCGTTGATCTTTTCGTCGTAGTCGTACTCTTCGCCGTCGTATTCGCGCACTGCCGAGCCGGTGAGGTGGCGATCGCGCAACATGCTGGCACCGAGCGTTGCGTCGAGGTTGGGCAATGCCTTCCACACCAGGGCGACGTTGATCTTGTCCGGCGTCGCATCGAAGATGCCCAGCGGCTTCTTCATCGGGCCTGCGTCATAGCGGCCCTGCGGGTCCGGGCCCCAGAACGAGGTGTAGCCGCGCAGGTGCGTGTACAGGCCGGTGATCTTGAAGGTGTCGGTGAAGCGGAATTCGCCAGTGAGCTCGATGCCTTTGATGTCGGTGGGCGCGCGGGTCATGATGAAGTCGCTGGTCAGCGGGTCCACTTCCAGCGATGCACCGAAGTCGGAGGTGGAGTGGTACCAGCTGCCACTCAGCGCACCGCGCGAACCACGCCAGTTGAAGCCGATGTCGATGTTGTCGACGATGATCGCCTGCAGGTCGAGGATGCCGGCCACAGTCTGGCCCGGATAATTCACGTTGCGCAGCGGGATGCCGATGTCGGGCAGGGTGAAGCCCTTGCTGTAGGCACTGAACAGGGAGAACTCATCGGTGACGCGCCAGATCGCGCCGATGTTGGGCAGGTTGGCGGTGTAGTCCAGGGTGCCGCCTTCGACGAAGGAATTGTTGCGGTAGGCGACGGTGGTATAGCTGTCGATGTCGAGCTCACCGTTCTCGCGGCGGAAGCCGCCGCTGACCGTGACCGGGCCGATATCCCAGGACAGCTGCGCATACGGGGCGACGCTCCGGTAATCCATCGGCGGCACCCAGACGCGGTCGGTCATCACCAGCCGCTGCTCGGCCACGTCCTGCACGAAGTCCACGCCGGTATGCAGCTCCAATCCGTCCACGCCAAAGATGCTGGGACGCGTCCACGAGGTACGCAGGCCCTTCTTGCGTGACTGGATCTCGGACTGGTCGAAGATGCGGTCGGCATCATCGGCCGGTGCCGGCTTCACCAGCTGGCGGTCGGCGCCGTTCTCCGGCAGGAAGCGCATGCCCTGCTTGGCCTGGTAGCCGACAAGGTCGAGCGTGCCGCCGTAGAAATCGCTGTGGGTGTACTGCAGGCTGTACTGGATGAACTTGTTGAGCGCATCGCGCTGGCCGTCGATGTGGCCCTTGATCGAGGTATTCGGTACCGGCGTGTCGCAGGGTGGCCAGTCGTTCGGGCCCTTGCAGCCGACCAGCTGGATGTAGTCGCCATTGCCGCCGATGTTGAAGTTGCTGTACGTGGCCTGCAGGCGCTGTTCGCCGTCCTCGCCGAAGTTGTAGCCGCCCTTCATGTACAGGTTGCGCGACTGCGAATCGGCCAGCGAACCACTGGAATTCATGCCGATGCTGCGGTTCTTGGCGTCATAGGCCATGCCGCGCTCCAGCTGCGAGACGCTGGCCAGGAAGTCGTAGTTGTCCTGCTTGATCGCGTGGCTCAGGCCCAGCTTCCAGCCGACGCTGTCGTCGTTGAACTGGGTCTGGTAGCGCGCATTGATGGTGGTCTCGCTGCCAATCTGTTCCGGTACCTTGGAGATGTAGTTGATCACACCGCCGGTGGCGCCGATGCCCTCGGCAGCGGACGGACCGTTGATCACTTCGATGCGGCCGATCACGCCCATGTCGGTGAAGGTGCCGTTGCGGGTGCCTTCGCGCAGTGGTGAGCCTTGCGGGATGCTGTCGAACAGGCGCAGCGGAATGCGCCCACGCAGCGACTCGCCGGAGTTGGTCATTGCCTGCGAGGATTCGGCATAGCCGGGAATGGTGCGTGCCAGTACCGCGGTGTTGTCCTCGGTGATGATCAGCGACTGCTTGATCTCTTCCGGGGTGATGATGGTGATGGCGCCGGGGATCTTGTCCACCGCCTTGGGCGCGCGTACGCCGGTGACGATGACCCGATCAAGCTCGGTGGCCTTTTTATCCTGCGCGCGCTTGTCGGCGCTGCGACTGTCTTCTTCGTTTGCTGCCTGCATCTGCTGGGCCTGCACGCTGCTGCTGATCGCAGCGGCCAGGACCAGAACCCCCAACGCTACCGGTACCTTCTTCATGTTGTTTATCTCGTTTTTGTTTTAGATAAGACGTGCATGAACTGCTGCCGCGGACTGCGGCATTCCGATACTTCTGTTGGCTGCTGCATCCCTCCCGACGCAACTCCCCGACAACAGCAGCCTAGGCGTGCACAGGAGGGCATTGAAGGCGGGGGGCCTTGCTTCAGACGTGAGGTTTTGTTGCTTGAAACAAGCTGTGGTTTTTTCTTGCGGTGCAACAAGAAAGGTTTTCTTGTTGCCGCAGCCGTTGCTTCTGTAGGAGCGGCGTAAGCCGCGAAGCAGACCACCGTTCCGGCGACGAGTTGTCTGCAATTGCGGGATGTGCGGGAGCGGTTGCTTTCTCCAGCTTCGCGGCTTATGCCGCTCCCACAAACAACAAACATAAAAAAAAACGGCGCCACAGTTGCCTGTGGCGCCGTCTTCAAACTGCAGTCATCAGAACTTGATGGTGTGCGACAGCGACACCATCCGGCCGCGGCCGGAGAAGTAGTTCTGCCAGCCCGGCAGCTGCGACCAGGTCAACACGTACTGCTTGTCGAACAGGTTCTCGATGCCCAGCGACAGCTGGCCGAAGCGGCCGGTGTCGTAGTTCACGCTGAGGTCCCACAGCGCGTAGCCATAGGTGTTCTCTTCGTTGACGTAGACATCGCCGTTGGCCGGATTGGTGAAGGTCTCACGCAGGTCGCGGCTTAAGGTCTTGCTCACGCCCAGGGTGGCGTTGAGGGTATCGGTCGGGGTCCAGGTCAGCGAGGCATTCACCTTGTCCGGCGAGATGTCCAGGATGCCCATTTCCTTCTTCAGGCCCGAGCCCGGGTAGTACTGGGTCTGGCCACGGATACGCGAGTACAGGAAGGTGGCCTTCCAGTGCTGGTTGAAGGTCCAGGCGCTGTTGAGCTCGAAGCCTTCGATCTCGACCGGCGAACGGGTCAGGATGAAGTCGTCGGTTGCCTTGTCCACGGTCAGGGTGGAGCCGAAGTCCGAGGTGGAGCGGTAAACGGACGCACCCACCTGGCCCTTGGCACCGCGCCAGTTGAAGCCGATTTCCTTGTTCTCGGTGATCAGCGGCTGCAGGTCGGTGATGCAGGACACGGCCTTGCAGGGGCTGCTGGCCTGGATGTTGCGCAGCGGGATGCCGACGTTGGCGATGCCGAAGCCTTCGGAGTACGAAGCGAACACCGACCAGGCATCGTTGATGCGCCAGATCGCGCCGAAGTTGGGCATGGTGGCCTTGTAGTCCAGCTTGCCGCCCTGCACCGGGGTGTGGTCACGGAAGGCGACCGTGGTGTAGCTGTCGATCTCCAGCTCGCCGTCTTCGCGGCGCACGCCGGCGTCCAGCGTCACCGGGCCGATGTCCCAGCTCAGCTGCGCGTACGGCGCCATGCTGGTGTACTTCATCGGCGGCACCCACAGGCGGTTGGTCAGTGCCAGGCGCTGTTCGGCGGTGTCTTCCACCAGGTCCAGGCCGGCACGCAGGCGCAGGCCTTCGACCTTGAACAGGTCGCTGTAGGCGTAGCCGAAGCGCAGGCCCTTCTTCTCGCTGTTGATTTCCGACTGGTCCCAGATGCGGTCGGCATCATCGGTCGGGGCCGGCTTGGTCAGCTGGCGGTCGTCGCCGTTCTCCGGCACGTAACGCATGGCCTGCTCTGCCCAGTAGGCATCAACGCTCAGGTCGCCGCCGAAGAAATCGGCATTGGTGTACTTCACCGCGAACTGCTCGAAATCGTTGAACTCGGCCAGCGAGCCGGCGATGGAGCCCTTCTCTGCGGTGTTGGTGGTCGGGTTCGGGCACTCCACTGGATCGAAGCGGCAACCTTCCACCGGGATGTAGTTGTGCTTGCCGCCGATGTGGAAGTTGCTGTAGCTGGCCTGGATGCGCTGCATCTGGTCTTCGCCGAAGTTGTAGCCGCCCTTCACGAAGAGGTTCTTGCTGTACGAATCGGACAGCGAACCGGAGGTGTTCAGGCCGACGCGGCGGCCGTCGCCGTCATAGGCGATGCCGCGGTCGATGTAAGCGCCGCTGATCACGAAGTCGGTCGCATCGCCACGGAAGGTGTGGGTGACGCCGATCTTGGACTGGTCGCTGTTGTCCTTGAACTGGGTGCCGTAGCGGGTGCTGATGATGGTCTGGTGGCCATCGACTTCCGGGTTCTTGGACAGGTAGTTGATCACGCCACCGGCGCCACCAATGCCTTCGGCGGCGGACGGACCATTGATGACCTCGATGCGGCCGATCACGCCCATGTCGGTGAAGGTGCCGTTGCGGTTGCCTTCGCGCAGCGGCGAGCCCTGCGGCACGCCGTCGAACAGGCGCAGCGCGATGCGACCACGCAGGGTCTCACCGGAGTTGCTCATCGCCTGCGAGGATTCGGAGTAGCCCGGCACCATGCGTGCGAGCACGGCGGTGGCGTCTTCGGTCAGGTTGAGGGTGCGCTGCACCTGCTCCTGGGTCACCAGGGTGACGGCGCCGGGAACCTTCTCGATGGCGACCGGGGTGCGGCTGCCGGTGACGATCACCTGGTCCAGGTTGGTGGCGGCATCGCCGGCGTCTTGTGCAAAGGCCGGGCTCATCGCGCTGGCGAGCAGCACGGCGCTGATGGCGGCCGAAAGTGGCTTGATCATGTTGTTCTCTCCCCCAGGTTTGAATGTGTGACGCGACCGGCCTGGGAGCCGGCAGAGCCAGAATGCGACGGGGACTAGCGCCCCTTTGATCCTGCCGTTTGCTGTTTTCGGTCCCCGACCAGGCGGGCACCGGACGCAACTCCGACGTTGGGCGAAGCCTAGGCGGCGCCCCGGCGCGATAGAAGCGCACCTGTGTATGTTCAAAGCCTAGGGTTTGTTGCGATTGGCCTTTGCATCGGTAGTGCCGAGCGATGCTCGGCAGGGGCTTCACCGGGATGTATCCGGCAGACGTGTCCCATGTAGGAGCGGCGTAAGCCGCGAAGCCACCGCAAAATCAGAAGCGGAAGGGCTGACCCCTCCCCAACCGAGGGGAGCTGTAGTGGGGGGGGGGGGGGGGGGGGGGGGGGGGGGGGGGGGGGGGGCAGCCCCCCCCGCGCCGCGCGGCCGAAGCAAAAAAGGAAAAAAAGAGAAGAGAGAAAAAA
>NZ_JBRREC010000107.1:0-15586 GCF_056760015.1 Stenotrophomonas sp. STEN029
CCAGCCCCCCGTCCGCCCCGCGCCCCCCCCCCACCCCCGCCGCGCCCCCCCACCCCCCCCCCCGCCGCCCCCCCCCCCCGCGCCCCCCCGGCCCCCCCACTACTGCCCGCCCGGAAACCAGAAGGGCCGCTTGCGCGGCCCTTCTGGGGGGGTAAACCCAGGCTTACTTGGACAGCTGCAGCAGGGTGGACGACACCCAACCGCGGTTGCCCAGTTCATCCTCGACTTCCCACATCACGCCTTCCTTGGTGCCGGTCGGGTACAGCATCATCCCGGCTTCCAGGGTGCGCACCGGCGCGCCGGTACCGCGGGCATTGGCCAGCAGGCGACCGGCACGGGTCACCGTCACCGCCTGCTGCGCGTTGGCGGCAGAGGCGTTATCCGGCAAACCACCCAGCTGGGCGATGATGTCGGTATAGGCCTGCAGGTAGGCCATGGTGATCACCTGGCCGATTTCGGTGTTGGCGTAACCGCCAACGCCCGCGGCGCCTAGGCCGCTGCCGCCGAACAGGCCACCGCTGGCACCGAAGCCCATGTCGCTCTTGCGCGCCGAACCTTCGGAGATGGCGACCTGCTCCGACGAACGCACGTCGGTCACGGTCAGCACCACGTCGGCGGTCTTGCTGGTGAAGTTCAAGCCACCCACCAACGCACCGGCGCGGCCGCCGATCAGGCCACCCAGCAAACCACCAATGGCATTGCCACCGGCATTGCTGTTCTGCGAGATCAGGTCCGGGATCATCACGTAGTCAGCGGCCTTGATCTGGCCCTTGCCGACGTTGGAACGACCACGCAGGTCACCACTGGCTGCCAGTTCACGCTCGAACTGGCCCGCGGCCATGCCGGCACCACGGTCCACCAGGGTGAAACAGCGCGAACGGCTGACGAAGGCCTTGATCAGGCGCGACGGCGCCGGCAGCTGCTGGCCAGTCCACCAATGGGTGGAGTCTTCCGGCTCGATCACCGACAAGGTGCCGATCGGACGCTGGCAGGTTGGAATCTGTGCGGCGGCCTGCTGGCGCTGTTCCTGCGCCTGGGTACCCTTGGCCTTGAATGCTGCCTGGGCCGGCTGGCTGCTGACAGCCGCAGCAATACCCAGAGTGATGACCGCTGCAGTGAGCGGCGAAAAAACGTTACGCATCTGATACTTCCCCATTAACCTGCACCTTACGAGGTGCGTTCCATTGGCTTAGAGACCTTGCGGTAAGACTCTGTCCCTGATGTTACCTAGCAGACGAGCACGGTCCGGTCCGCCGGAATCCTAACCCAGACCGACGTCAGGATGCATGACGTTTTTGTGAGGCGGCTCCCTTTATATGCACTGAAACTGCCTCTGTCGCGTCACATCTCCCGCAAAAAGACGGCCAGAAGGCATCGACCACGTCCGGCCCATTCCACGTCCAATGCGGAGGCCATGCCGCATCGCCTGCTGCCAGAGCCTCCTCCTGCGTGGAGATCACGAGCCCATCCCCTATTCAGGCCAGAGCACACCTAACTGCGTGAACCGCTGGGCTGGGCGGGACCAGGGAAGCTCCGAGGGGTATCGACTTAAGGCAGGGCTGGCGGCCTCAACGACAGCCACGATCCGGCTTGTTTGCGCAGCAGAACCCTGCCACCACCGCAAACGCCCACCAACAACATGTCAGCCACACAATGACTGTCTCATCTGGGAAAACCTCCATCCCGCCAGACCGACGAAAGCCAGACCAGGAAAGCGGCGACAATGACGAGCGCAGTTGAACTGCGCCGCGCGCATGCATACGAAACGCCCTCCAGCCAAGACCACCCACCTCGTCTGGTGCGCGCATCCACGCGCGGAAATCCATCGTCACACCCACAACAATCTGTCCGCTCGATAGCGATATGCCGACCCACAACGGATCACTAAGCTGCATGTCACTCTGCCGGCGAGGAGTCCGTACATGAAGAAAGGCACCCGACTGCTGTTGCTGATGGCAGGCAGCCTTGCAATCACCCCCGCCTGGGCAGCGCAACAATGCGCACAAAGTGCCTTGAGCGACCACCCGCCTGCGATCAATTTCCGCGTCGACAATGACTTGCTCGGCGGTGCACAGCAGGATCAGGGATACACCAATGGCGCGATGTTCACGCTGGTGTCGCCGAACCTGCAGGACTACACCGATGACCCCTGCCTGCCGCGCCTTGCGCGCTGGATGAATCGTCACCTGGAACGCCTGCATCCTGGTGAATTCCAGCAGCAGAACATGATTTTCAGTTTCGGCCAGGGCCTGTACACACCGACCGACAACACCCGTAGCGACCTGATCGAAGATGATCGCCCGTATGCAGCGGTGTTGATGGTCAACTTCGGCTACAACGCGCGTAACGGCAACCACCTGCGCACCACCCAGTTGGCGCTGGGGATGGTTGGCCCCTCCGCGCAGGGAAAGCAGGTGCAGGATGCCGTGCACAGCGTTCTTGGCGATGAGAAGTTCATGGGCTGGGACAACCAGTTGCATGACGAACCGGTGTTCAAACTCTTGCATGAGCGTATGCAACGCTGGCCTGCCGAAGGTAACGCGAGCGGCTGGGGCTGGGACGCGATCAGCCATTGGGGTGGCGCCATCGGCAACCTGGCTACGTATGCCAATGTTGGTGGCGAAGTACGTTTCGGCTGGAAGCTGCCTGACGACTTCGGCAGCTCACCGATGCGCCCCGCCGGTGAGAACACCGCACCCACCCGCCGCGGCCGTGCAGAAGGCTGGTCCAGCCATCTGTTCGTCACCAGCGACGCGCGTTGGGTACTGCGCGACATCACCCTGGATGGCAACACCTTCCGCAACAGCCACAGCGTGGACAAGCGTCCGTTTGTCGGCGACATCGGCTATGGCGTTGCAGTGATGCGTGGCAAGTGGAAATTCGCGCTGGCGCGTTACCACCGCACCCGCGAATTCGACGGCCAGAAAGAGACGCCGGTATTCGGCAGCTTCACCATCAGCCGCACGCTTTGACTGCAACGGTGAACAATTGCTGCCACTGGCGCTGTAAAAGCGACAAGGCAAAAGCACCCTCACCCCAACCCCTCTCCCGCGTGCGGGAGAGGGGTTGGGGT
Organism: Stenotrophomonas sp. STEN029; assembly: GCF_056760015.1. NCBI lineage: Bacteria > Pseudomonadati > Pseudomonadota > Gammaproteobacteria > Lysobacterales > Lysobacteraceae > Stenotrophomonas > Stenotrophomonas sp. STEN029. Next base: position 3,074 of record NZ_JBRREC010000107.1, read on the forward strand.
GAGGGCGCTTCTGCTCCACAGCTTTTGCTTTTGCTTTTGCTTCGGCTTCGGCTTCGGCTCCCGCCTTTGCTCTACAGCTTTTGACTTACCGGGCCCCTTCCGCAGCGACGGAGCTGGCAGACAAGACCCCGAACGGGGCGACGCACACGGATGTGCGTCGTTTTTCGACGAGACATGGATGTATCGTCGAAAAATCCTGCCAGCGGAGTGAACCCACGTCGCGCAGCGGCGTGGGCGCGGAGGCAGGGTGTGCTTTCTTTTGGTTATCTTTTCTTTGCACAAGCAAAGAAAAGTAACTCGCTCCCCGAAGGGGAGTGAAAGCCTTGGCAGTTGCAGTTGCCATGGCTAGAGCTAGAGCAGAGCTTTCGCCCGCCTTCGGCGCTGCGCGCTCCAGGTCCGCTCCGCCAGCGGGATTTTTCGACACGACATCCCTGTCGTGGCGAAAAACGACGTGCATCCATGCACGTCGCCCTTCGGGTTCTTCCCACTGGCTCCGTCGCTGCGGAAGGGACCCGGTGGGTCAAAGTCCAAAACAACAGCAACAGCTACGGCAATGGCAATGGCAACGGCGAAAGCTACCCCTCCCCAACCCTCCCCTTGCCTGCGGCAAAGGGAGGGGGCGAAGCTGCACTTGGTAAAGGGTCGGAGCGGAGCTGCGCCACTTCGTAGACAAAACAAAAGCGGCGTTGCTGCGCCCCATCGACTGGAACTCCAGTCGACAGAACACCGCAACGCCGCTCGGCTTTTCAGCCGGTGAAAGCCCTTACTCGGACTTCCACCACATCATGAAGGCATCCCACAGACGCTTGAAGAAACCGCCCTCTTCCACCGCCTGCACAGCCACCAGCGGCGCCTCAGCAACCACCTTGCCATCCAGCGACACCTTGACCGTACCAATCTGCTGACCTGCAGTGATCGGCGCCACCAACTGCTTCGGCACGTCCATCGACGGCTTCAGATCGTTGTAACGGCCACGCGGCACGCTCACCAGCATCGGCTGCGCCACGCCCAGCTGCACCTCATCGGCCGCGCCCTTCCACACATGCTGCGTGGTCACCGCCTTGCCCGGCTCATACATGCGATGGGTTTCGAAGAAACGGAAACCCCAGTTCAACAGCGCCAGACTGTCATCAGCACGCTGCTTCTCCGATGCACCACCCATCAACACCGCGACCAGACGCTGGTCACCGCGCTGCGCCGAGCTCAACAGGCAGTAACCGGCCGCCGAGGTGTGGCCGGTCTTGATGCCGTCCACGCTCTGGTCACGCCACAACAGCAGGTTGCGGTTCGGCTGGGTGATCTTGCCTACCGTGAATTCCTTGATCTTGTTGTACGCATACGTCTCCGGATAATCGCGCACGAAAGCGCGGCCCAGCAGCGCCAGATCATAGGCGCTGGACTGGTGACCCTCGGCGTTCAGGCCATGTGCGTTGACGAAGTGCGAATCCTTCATGCCGATCTTGGCGGCGTAGCTGTTCATCAGCGCCGCGAACGCTTCCTGGCTGCCGGCAGCATGTTCGGCCAGCGCGATTGCCGCGTCGTTGCCGGACTGGATCGCCATGCCCTTTTCCATGTCTTCCAGACGCGCGGTCTGGTTGACCGGGAAGCCGCTGTAGCTGCCATCGGTGCCTGCGCCGCCTTCGCGCCAGGCGCGCTCGCTCATCATCACCTGGTCGTCCGGCTTGATCTTGCCGGTCTTCATTTCCGCAGCCAGCACGTAGGACGTCATCACCTTGGTGATGCTGGCCGGCGGCAGCGGGGTATGGATGTTCTCGCCCGCCAGCACCTGGCCGGTGGCGTAATCCATCAGCACCCATGCCGTGGCGGTGGTCGGAACCGGGGCCGGCGGCGTCGCCACCTGCGCCGGAGCAGCAGCTGCGGCCGGTGCAGGCGTGGGCGTCGGGGTGGGCGTCTGGGCGGAGGCCAGACCCACGACGAGCGTGGTGGCCAGTGCAGCGGCGGCAAAACGGAATTTCATCGGACAGCGGTTCCTGATGGACGAGGAAGAAAAATTCGGGGAGTCATTGTAGGGCGACACCGGCCAGCTGGCGGCGCCCCGGTGTGCTGGGGTTAATCGCGGACCACTTGCGGCAGGCCAAACCCAAGACCGGCAATACGTCCGGCAAGTTCCGTGGCATTGCTGCTGTCACTGGCCGGTACACGCAGGCGCCACAGGGTGCGGCCACCACTGACGATGTCACTGAGGCTGGCACCGACGATACCCGCTGACGCCAGCTGGCCCAAGGCCCGCGCGGCATTGTCACGGCTGGAGAAACTGGCCACCTGCAACAGGATCGAGCCCAACGCGCGCGCGGCGGGATCGGCCGGTACGGTCTTCGGTGGCGGACCCGCCGCAGCCCTCGCCGCTGCGGCCGAAGCCGAGGCCGTAGGCGGCGTGAACTGCAGCAGTTCCGACGCTGCGGGAAGCGCCTGGACACTCACCGGTGCAGCTGCCGTGCTGGCAGCACTGGTGGTCGCCGGGCGACCGGTAGCGACACGCACACCGTTGTCCTTCATCCAGGCGTCGAAATGGTCGGCATTGCCGGCAACCGGGCGTGCCGGTGCGACGGGCAACTTCTCGACCAGCTGGTCCATGCGGCTGGGGCTCGTCGCGACGGGGCGCGTTGCCGGCGCTGCGGCGGCAACCGCCGCCGCAGCCCGTTCACGCCGGGCGCGACGGCTGTCGCCGGAGGCCTGCAGGTTCTCGCTGCCCGGGGTCAGGCCATGCACTTCGACCCGGCCGGTGCCGCGCTGGGTGATGCCCAGCCGCACTGCGGCGGCATAGCTGAGATCGATGACGCGACCTTCGTGGAACGGCCCGCGGTCGTTGACCCGCACGATCACCGACTCGCCGTTGTCCAGGTTGGTCACCCGCGCGAAGCTCGGCAGCGGCAAGGTCTTGTGCGCGGCGGTGAAGGCGTACATGTCGTACACCTCACGGTTGGAGGTAAGGCGGCCGTGGAACTTCTGCCCGTAATACGAGGCGGTGCCCTGTTCCACGTAGTTATCGACACGGTCCATGATCTGGTATTGCTTGCCCAGCACCGTATACGGCGACCGATTGCCGACTGCCGAGCGCGCCTCGTTGGTCACCACCGGCTCGGGAATGCAGTCCACATTGGGTATATAGCTCGGCGTGGAGTCGCTTACACCGGGCTTGTACAGGCCGCCAGCGGTGTAGTTGCCACGGGTGGATAGGTCTTCCTGCGCCTTGGCATAAGGCGAACCCTCAGGGCATTCACCGCGTGCACTGCCACGCCCGTGCACCACCGTCGCCGGCCGCGATGCCGAGCTGGCACCCGCTGTACCGGATGACGACTTCTTGGGGGCGCTGCTGCAGGCGGCCAGCCCGAGCACGATCAACGCAGGGACCAGCCACTTGATGTTCATGCCGGGGGAAGCTCCTTGCCGGCGATGGCCTGGGACAGCTGGAACACGGCCATCGCGTACATTTTGGAGATGTTGTAACGGGTGATCGCGTAGTAGTTCTGGAAGCCCAGCCAGTACAGCTTTCCGTCGCTGCCTTCAAGCGTCACCGGGGTGGCTTTGGCATTGACTGCACGCACAGGGGTGACCGGCTGGTAGCCACGTGCCGCCAGCTCGCTGACGGTATAGGTCGGGGTCCAGTCGGTGGGATTGAATTCCTCGAAGCCGGCCTGCAGCGTCGCTGGTACTGCCACGGTGCCGCCACGGATCCAGCCGCCCTTCTTGACGAAGTAATTGGCAATGGACGAGAAGACGTCGTCGTAGCTGTTGAACAGGTCACGGCGGCCATCGCCATTGCCGTCCACCGCGAAGTCCAGGTAACTGGACGGCATGAACTGGCCCATGCCCATCGCCCCGGCGTAACTGCCCTTGAGCGTGGTGATGTCGAGCTTCTCCAGCGCACTCAGCTCGAACAGCTTGGCCAGCTCGTCGCGGAAGAACAGTTCGCGGCGCACTTCGCGCTCGAGCTTGGCCGGGTCGCCGGTACGCGGGTATTTGAAGGCCAGCGTGTACAGCGCGTCGAGCACGCGGTGGTTGCCGGTATTGCGGCCGTAGCTGGTTTCCACACCAATGATGGAGACGATCACTTCGGCGGGCACGCCGGTGCGTTCCTGCACCCGCATCAGCTCATCGCGGTGCTCGGCCAGGAAGGCACGACCACCGTCGATGCGGGCCTGGGTGATGAACATCGGCCGGTATTCGTTCCACGGCTTGACCCGCTCGGCCGGACGCGACATCGCGGCGATGATCGGTTCGCGGATCTGCGCCTGCGCCAGGGTGCTTTCGATATAGGCCGGATCGATGCCGTACTTCGCCGCCGTATCGCGCACGAAGTTGGCGCGGGCGGTTTCGAACGGCACCGGCGTCAGGTCGACCGGCGGCAACGCGGTCTTGGCCTCGGGTACGGCTTCGGCCGGGCCGGTACTCGGCTTGACCGGAGTTTCCGCCGGGGCCGGCAGAGGTGCAGGAGTCTTCGGCTGGGTTGCGCAGGCAACCATGCCGAGGGTGAGGCAACAAACCAGGGCGCGTCTAATCATCGGGCGAGATTAGCAGGTCAAAGATGAATTTCCTGCAATAACACCATGAAACACAACAGGATTGAAGCGAAAAATACGCTACGCCGATCCGCACCGAAGCCCCTCGGATTCACGCTATTCGATGAATAGGCAAAGCGATGCCGCCGATTGTGGACCGGCAATCTGGCCCGGAAAGGATCGTGGCCAAGCCGGCCAGGCAAAAAAGGAGCGTCGGTCATCTCCCCATCCCGCTGAGATGACCGACACTCGCGTCAGCGTCCGGGGGACCCGGGACGACGGCTCCCCCCGTCATCCCGCCAGATGCCAACCTGCCAACTGCCCCATACGGCGAGCCGGCAGTCACAGCGCGGACAGCGCGCCGGTGACGGGGCGTAGTGTGAAGGTTTGGTAAAGCCAGGTGTTTGATCTGGATCAAAGCTCGCAATATTGCCGCGGATAAATGGACGAACCACGCAACAGCATTGCGCTAGCCGCCGTGCACCGGCCGGTGCGCACGTACCGCCATCACCAGCCCGAAGCCGGCCAGCAACGACACCGCCGAGGTACCGCCGTAACTGATCAACGGCATCGGCACGCCCACTACCGGCAACAGGCCGGAGATCATGCCGCCGTTGACCAGGATGTAGACGAAGAACGCCAGACCGGTCGCGCCCGCCAGCAGCCGCGAGTAGGTATCGCGCGAATCCACCGCGATCCACAGGCAGCGGCCGATCACGAACAGATACAAGGCCAGCACCACCGCCACACCGATCCAGCCGTACTCCTCGCTCAGTACCGAGAACGCGAAGTCGGTGGTCTGTTCGGGAATGAAGTTCAGGTGTGACTGCGAGCCCAGCCCCCAGCCCTTGCCGGTGAGCCCGCCGGAACCAATGGCGATCTTGGACTGGATGATGTTCCAACCCGCACCGAGTGCATCGCTCTCCGGGTCGAGGAACATCATGATGCGGTCCTTCTGGTACGGCCGCAGCAGCCAGAACCAGGCTACCGGCGCGGCCGCGGCAACACCGCCCACGCCCACGCCCACCCACCACCACGGCAGGCCGGCCAGCAACAAGACGAAGGCACCGCTGGCGGCAATCAGCACGCCGGTACCGAAGTCGGGCTGCAACATCACCAGCCCGGTCGGCACACCAATGATCACCGCTGCCACCAGCACCACCGGGATACGCGGTGGCAAGGGCATGCGGTTGAGATACCAGGCCACCATCATCGGCAGGCTGACCTTCAACAACTCGGCCGGCTGCAGGTAGAACAGGCCCAGGTTCAACCATTGCCGCCCGTACTTGCCGGTACCGAGCACGAACACCGCCAGCAGTGGCAGCATCGACAAGGCATAGATCATCGGCGTCCACGCGCGGATGCGCAGGATCGACACCCGCGAGATCGCCCACATCGCCACCAGGCCCACCGCGAAGCGCGCGCCCTGCGCCATCACCAGGCCACTGCCACCGGCGCTGTCCAGCACCGACAGGCCAATGACCATCAAGGCGAGCAAGGCAAACAGCAACGGCCAGTCCAGGCCACGGGTCAGGCGCTGACCCATCTCCAACGCCCAGCGCAGGAAATCCCTCATCGGCGCACCTCCGCTGAGGTTGCCGCCGGCAGCGCCGGACGTGCAGCTGCCGGCGCAACACCGGGCAGCGCCTCGGGCACTGGCTGCGGCGGCGTGCCTGGCAGCGGTGCCGGAGCACCAACCATGATCGGCAGATCGGCGAACTGCGGCGCTACCAGCTCACCGCGCGCGCGCCAGCTGGCATCTTCGGTATCGAAGGTCGCCACGCCCACCGCCACCGTGCCGCGCTCGGCATCCAGCGGCTGCAGGCCTTCGGGCATCACCCCAAGCAACCAGGCATCAAACACCTTGCGTGCGATCGGCGCGGCGGCCGAACCACCGTAGCCGCCGCCTTCCACTGCGATGGCAATCGCGATCACCGGTTCTTCGGCTGGCGCGAAACCAACGAACAGCGCGCGATGGCGCAGGTGCATCGGCAGGCTGCGCGGGTTCAACGCAGCCGTGCCCTTGCGGCTGATGACCTGCGCGGTACCGGTCTTACCCGCCATGCGGTACTGCGCACCGGCAGCCACGCGCCAGCCACTGCCGCCGGGCTGCATGGTGCCCATCATGCCCTCGCGCACTGCCTGCACATTGGCCGGATTGGGGCTTATCGGCCTGCTCGCCGGCTGCGGCGTCGGCGCCCAATCGTGGTCGAAACCGGCGCGCTGCTCCATCACCAGATGCGGCGTGCGCAACTGGCCGGTGGCCAGGCCACCAACCCCGCGCACCAGTTGCAGCGGCGTCACCTTCCACAGGCCCTGGCCGATGCTGGCATTGACCGTATCGCCGGGATACCAGCGTTCCTTGTTGGCCTTGAGCTTGGCTGCCGGCGACGGCAGGATGCCGCCGATCTCACCGGCCAGATCGATGCCGGTGGGTTGGCCGAAGCCGTAGCGGTTGCCCATGTAGTCGTCATAGCGCTCGATGCCCATGTCGATACCGAGCTGGTAGTAATAGGTGTTGACCGACTGCGAGATGGATTTGCGCAGGTCGGTCCAGCCATGGCCGCCACGGTTGGCGTCACCCCAGCCACGGCTCACGCCGGGCAGGTAGAACATGCCGCGCGACAGGATCTTGTCTTCCGGCCTGCGCAAACCACTGTCCAGGCCGGCCAGGCCGAGGAAGGGCTTCACCGTCGAACCTGGCGCCACGCCGCCCAGCACCAATCGATTGAACTGCGGCCGTGAGGGGTTCTCGTTGAGAAGCTTGAAATCGGCGTGGGAAATGCCGTTGACGAACAGATTGGGATCGAACGACGGCAGGCTGACCATGGCCAGGATTTCGCCGGTGCGTGGATCGATCGCCACCGCCGAGCCTTCCTGCTCGCCGAACGCCGCCACCATGGCGCGCTGCAGGTCGGCATCGATCGACAGCCGCAGATCGGTGCCCGACTGCGCCGGCACCCGCCCGACCGTGCGGATCGCACGACCCTGCACATTGGTCTCGACCTGCTCGTAGCCGATCTTGCCGCGCAGCTGGGTCTCGTAGAAGCGCTCCAGCCCGGACTTGCCGATGTGGGTCAGCGCTGCATTGCCCTCGCCCAGTTCTTCCAGATCCTTGTCATCGACCCGGCCGACGTAGCCGATGATGTGGCCGAACAGATCGCCATACGGATAGCGCCGGGTCAGGTAGGGCTCGAGCTCGACGCCCGGGTAGCGCCAGCGGTCCACCGCGAAGCGCGCCATCTCGTCGTCGCTGACCCGCAGCTTCAACGTCACCGGCATGAAGCCACGGCGCGCCTTGCGCGATTGCTTGAAGCGCTCGATGTCCTCCTCGCTGAGCGAGAAGATCTTCTGCAGCCCGGCAAGGGTAGCGTCCATGTCCGCGACCTTGTCGGCGGTCACGTCCAGGCGGAAGGCCGGCACGTTCTCGGCCAGCAGGCGACCGTTGCGGTCGTAGATCAGGCCACGCCCCGGCACCACCGGCCGCGCCTTGATGCGGTTGGCCTCGGAGCGGGTGGCGTAGATGTCGTGGTCCAGCACCTGCAGCTTGAAGTACCAGCCGGCGAGGAAACCCAGGGTCAGCAGTACGCCCAGGAAGCCGATCGCGGCACGCCGCCGGAACTGCTCAGCCTCCGCATGCGTGTTCTTGTGCTGGCGGCGCGGCGCCATCGTCAGCGCCCGCGCTTGCCCAGTCGCACCGCATCCAGCAGCACATACAGCGGCAGCCACAAGGCCATGCCCAGCAACGGCGCCACCCAGTAGCTCCACGGCAGCATCGGCTCGCCCACCAGCAGGTGAATGGCAGCATCGATCACGCGGTCATTGAACAGCAACCCGCCCATCGCCAAGGCCTGCTGCGACAGCGGGAAGAAACGGATGCGCGCACGGAAACGCTGCAGGATGAAGGCCATCACCACCAGCCGCAGCGCCTGCTCACCCAGAATGCCGCCAAACATCACGTCGGCCAGCAGGCCGATGCAGAAGGCGAAGCCCAATCCAACCTTGTCCGGGGTTTCGATCACCCAGTAGGCCAGCACCAGCGCCAGCCAATACGGGCGCGCCGGCAACAGCAGTTCGGGCAGCGGAATCAGCGCCAGCAGCAAGGCCAGCACGAAACTGACCGGCATCACCCAGCCCTTGGTGCGCAGGCGACTCATGGGCGCACCTGCGGCGGGGTCGGGTTGTCAGTGGTCACTGGTGTTGCCGGGCTTGCGGATTCGTTGGCTGGCGTTGTCGCCGGGACGGGTGCCTGGCCTGCCGCTGCCGGCTCGGTCGCTGGCGTGCTGGCCGGGGCCTGCGTGGCCGCCGCAGCCGGAAGGGTGCTGGCGTTGCCGCTGGCAGGAACAACGGCAGCCGGCGCGCCCATGCGGTTCACCGGGGCGGCGGATGGACCGCCCGCGGCCGCGGCTTCCGGCGCCGATTCGATGACAGTGCTGTCGGGCAGTTGCGGCAGCGCCGGTACCGAACGCAGCAGCAGCACGTTGCGGCCACGGTCCAGCTTGGCCGCTGGCTCCAGCTCGCCGACCAGGAAGGCATGGGTGTCGTCCGGACGCAGCTTCAGGATCTTGCCGACCGGGAAGCCGGCGGGGAAACGCCCACCCAGACCGGAAGTGACGATCTCATCGCCCACTTCCACGCCCGCGCTGAGCGGAATATCACGCAGTTCCAGCCGATCGCCACGGCCGTAGACAATCAGCCGCACGCCATTGCGTGCCACCGCCACCGGCACCGCATGGTCCGGATCGGTCAGCAACAGCACCGTCGAATGCGCCGGCGTCACCGCGATCACCTGGCCCATCAGGCCGCCAGCATCGATCACTGCCTGGCCGACATGCACTCCGGCGCGGCTGCCCGAATCCAGCACCAGGCGCTGTTTGACCGGGTCCAGGTCGATATCGAGGATGGGCGCCAGTTGCACGTCCAGGCCATTGCGCTCGGCCACGTTGAGCAGCTCGCGCAGCTGTGCGTTGTCCAGCGCCGCGGTCTGCAGGCGGGTCAGGCGTGCGTTGGCGATCAGCAGCTGGTTGCGCAGCTCGCGGTTCTCGCTGACCAGCTGGTTATGGCTGGCCGCGTTGTCCTTGACCGACGCCCCTACCCGACCCGGCACACCGGCCAGGGCCCAGATCGGCTGCACCAGCACATTGGCCTGGGCGCGCAGGCGCGACATCCAGCCGCCCTGGTCGTCGAGCACGATCAAGGTGATGGCCAAGGCCAGGTACGCCAGCAGACGCAGCGTGCTGCTGGCATCCCCCTGACGGGAGGCTACGGGAGGACCGGCGTAAGGGGGCACGACAGAAGGCTGGAAAAGGGAAATGAAGAATCAGGTATGGAAACGGCGCGACTGGCGTCACGCCGATGGTTCCGGGAAATGGATGCTGGAGACCGGAACGAACTGCAGGACACCCTGCCCCTCGCTACCAATTCCCCAGCCCCTGTTCCCTGCGGATCACTCCGGCGCAAAGAACTCGTTGCCGTGCATGTCCACCAGCTCCAGCGCACGACCGCCACCGCGGGCCACGCAGGTCAACGGATCGTCGGCCACCTGCACGTGCAGGCCGGTTTCTTCGGAGATCAGGCGGTCCAGGTCACGCAGCAGGGCGCCGCCACCGGTCAGCACGATGCCGCGCTCGGCGACGTCGGCGCACAGTTCCGGCGGGGTCTGCTCCAGGGCCAGCTTGACCGCCGAGACGATGCCCGACAGCGGCTCGTGCAGGGCTTCCAACACTTCGTTGGAGCTGATCTTGATCATCTTCGGCACGCCCTCGGCGAGGTTGCGGCCGGAGATTTCCATCTCGATCACTTCCGCCTGCGGGTAGGCGCAACCCAGCTCCACCTTGATGCGCTCGGCGGTGGCTTCACCGATCAGCATGCCGTGGTTGCGGCGCACGTAATTGGTGATGGATTCGTCGAAACGGTCGCCGCCGATACGCACCGACGCCGAATAGACAATGCCGTTCAGCGAGATGACCGCAACTTCGGTCGTGCCACCGCCGATATCGATGACCATCGAACCGCGCGCCTCGGTGACCGGCATGCCGGCACCGATCGCAGCAGCCATCGGCTCTTCGATCAGGAACACATCACGTGCACCGGCCTCCTCGGCCGATTCCTTGATGGCGCGGCGCTCCACCTGGGTGGAGCCGGCCGGCACGCAGACCAGCACGCGCGGGCTGGGGCGCAGCACGCGCGACTTGTGCACCTTCTTGATGAAGTGCTTGAGCATCGCCTCGGTGTAGGTGAAGTCAGCGATGACGCCGTCCTTCATCGGGCGGATGGTGGTGATATGACCCGGGGTACGGCCGAGCATCTGCTTGGCCTCGGCGCCGACGGCAGCCACCGAGCGGGTGCCACCGATGGCACGGTCCTGACGCACGGCCACGACCGACGGCTCGTTCAGCACAATGCCCTGGCCGCGCACATAGATAAGGGTGTTGGCCGTGCCCAGGTCAATGGACAGGTCATTGGAGAACATGCCACGCAGCTTCTTGAACATCTGGGAAGTGATCCTGAGGGGGTGTCGCGCCCACGCCGGTTGGCGAAAAAATGGGCAGAAAATGAGGGCAGTTAGCCTATCAACCCACCCCCGCCCGAGCAAGGAAAATCCTAGTGAATTCTGGGCTTTCAACCACTCCGGGCAGCTGCGGTACATCCTTGCTTGTGGCCGTGGGCCGCCGCAGCCGGTAACCTTACGCACTTTGGCGCGCAGTCGCGCCGGGTCGCCTGCGCGTGCGCGGCGGCTTTTTCCTTTTACGTATAGGCCTGTTCGCAATGTCCGCTTTGATCTGTGGTTCCCTTGCCTTTGACACCATCATGGTGTTCCCGGACCAGTTCAAGAACCACATCCTGCCGGACAAGGTGCACATCCTGAATGTGTCGTTCCTGGTGCCGCGCATGCGCCGCGAACTGGGTGGCTGCGCCGGCAACATCGCCTACAACCTGAAGCTGCTGGGCGGCAGCCCGATCCCGATGGGTACCGTGGGCCAGGACTTCGGTCCGTACCGTGAGCACTTCGAGCGCATGGGCATCGACCTGAGCCAGGTACGGGTGCTGGAAGACATGTTCACCCCGCAGTGCTTCATCACCACCGACCACGACAACAACCAGATCACCGCCTTCCACCCGGGCGCGATGATGCGTTCGCACGAGAACCACGTGCGCGACGTGCCGGGCGTCACCTTCGGCATCGTTGCCCCGGACGGCCGCGAAGGCATGATCCAGAACGCCGCCGAGTTCGTGGAATGCGGCATTCCCTTCATCTTCGACCCGGGCCAGGCGCTGCCGCTGTTCAACGGCCCGGAACTGCGCGAGTTCATCGAGCAGGCCGACTACGTGGTGGTCAACGACTACGAGTCCAACCTGCTGCAGCAGCGCACCGGCTGGAGCGAGACCGACATCGTCGCCCGGACCAAGGCCTACATCACCACCCAGGGCCCGCGCGGCGCCATCATCCACACCCCGGAAAAGAGCTTCGACATCCCGCCGGCGCACGAGCGCCGCGTGGTCGACCCGACTGGCTGTGGCGACGCCTTCCGCGCCGGCCTGATCTTCGGTATCGAGAAGGGCATGGACTGGCTGACCGTCGGCCGCATGAGCAACCTGATGGGCGCGCTGAAGGTGGAACACCCGGGCACGCAGAACCAGCGCTTCGACTTCGCCGAGTTCAACGACCAGTTCAAGCAGCAATTCGGCTACGGCCTCTAAGAAAAACGGCGCCTCGGCGCCGTTTTTTTTTTGCATGGGTCGCCGACCGTGCAAACGGCAAACGGTAGTGCCGAGCCATGCTCGGCAGAGGCTTTACCAGCGAAAAGCTCCCCTCACCCCAACCCCTCTCCCGCAAGCGGGAGAGGGGCTCTAGCGGTAGTGCCGAGCCACGCTCGGCAGGGGCCTTACCGGCAATCCATCGGTCGCAACGCATTTGTGGGAGCGGCGTAAGCCGCGAAGCTGGCAATGCTGGATTGCAGGCGTGCTCTGCAACCTGATGGAGTGGGAGCTT
>NZ_JBRREC010000108.1:0-15213 GCF_056760015.1 Stenotrophomonas sp. STEN029
GCTACTGCTGCATCCGGGCATGTGTGTAATTCGATCTGGATATTCAGCTTCGCGGCTTACGCCGCTCCCACAAACCTGTGAGTCGCGCAACATTGGCTCAAATCTCTTCGTGCAGACCGCATTCGCGCTTCAGGCCGAAGAAGCGGGTGTCTTCTTCGCGCATGCCCGCTTCCCAGCGGCGGGTGGTGTGGTAGTCGCCGATGGAGACGTAGCCCTGTTCCCACAGCGGGTGGTAGGGCAGCTTGTGCTCCTGCAGGTATTTCCACACGTCGCGATCGCTCCAGTCTGCGATCGGGTTGACCTTGAAGCGCTCACCACGGCGCTGCAGCACCGGCGTATTGGCACGACTTGCCGACTGGCTGCGGCGCAGGCCGGTGAACCAGGTGCCTACCTGCAGGTCGTCCAGTGCACGCTTCATCGGCTCGACCTTGCGCAGGTTGTTGTACTGCTCGATGCCGACTACGCCTTGTTCCCACAGGCGGCCATGGCGTGCTTCCATCCAGGCGCGGCTCACCTGCGGGCGGTAGACCTTGAGGTTGAGCTTGAGCCTGTCGGTCAGTTCGTCGGCGAAACGGTAGGTTTCCGGGAACAGATAACCAGTGTCGATCAGGATCACCGGAATGTCCGGGTGCTGGCTGCTGAGCAGGTGCAGGGTCACCGCTGACTGCGCGCCGAAACTCGACGACAGCACATGCGCGCCGGGCGCGTTCTGCAGTGCCCATTCCACCCGCTGCTGCGCATCCATCGAATCGAGCAGGGTATTGAGCGGGCCCAGGTCGTCAGGCAGGGTTACCGACGGGTTGTGAGAGGTCTTGGGCAGGGCGCTCATGCTTGCAGTTCCACGGATATCTGGCGGTGGGTGGGGTAGGGAGGAAGGGCGACGATGCCGGCCCGGTGCAGGAAGTCACCGAAGCCTTCGCTGCCATCGCGCTCACCGGAATAGCGGGCAAACAGTGGCGCCAGTGCGTCGAGGATCTCCGGTTCGGTGATGTTCTCGCGGTACAACGTGTTCAAACGCTGGCCGCGGTGGTCGGCGCCCAGCATCAGGTTGTAGCGGCCCGGTGCCTTGCCAACCAGGGCGATCTCGCCGAGGTAAGGGCGCGAGCACCCATTAGGGCAACCGGAGATGCGCAGCAGGATTGGTGCCTCCGCCAGCTGATGCTGTTCCAACAGCGGCTGCAGCTTGGCGCTGAAGTCGGGCAGGTAGCGCTCGGCTTCAGCCATTGCCAGTCCGCAGGTGGGTAGTGCGACGCAGGCCATGGCGGCACGTGCCAGCGCGGTCGGCGCGCGATTGCCGATGTCCAGCCCGGCGCTTTGCACGATCGCATCGATCTGCGCGCGCTGCTGCGCCGGTACGCCGGCGATGACCAGATTCTGGTTGCCGGTCATGCGGAACTCGCCGTCGAGGATGCGGGCGATTTCGCGCAGGGCGGTCAGGTGCGGGGCACCGGCCACATCGGCGATGCGCCCGGCCTGCAGCGACAGGGTCAGGTGCCAGCGGCCGTCGTCGCCTTCGACCCAGCCATAGCGGTCGCCATTGTGGGCGAACGCCTGCGCACGCGATGGCGCGAAGCGGATGCCGGCGCGGCGCTCGATCTCCGCCACGACCGTGTCCAGGCCGTGGTCGTCGATGGTGTACTTGAAGCGCGCACGCTTGCGCAGTTCACGGTTGCCTAGGTCGCGCTGGGTGGTGACGGTAGCGGTGGCGACATCGAGCAGTGCTTCGCGCGGAATGAAGCCGACGTTGTTGGCGATGCGCGGATAGGTTTCTGCATCGCCGTGGGTGGCGCCCATGCCGCCGCCGATGGTCACGTCATAGCCGAGCAGTTCGCCGTCGGCATCAAGCACGCCGATGAAGCCCAAGTCATTGGCATAGACATCGACGTCGTTCAGCGGCGGCAGTGCAAAGCCGATCTTGAACTTGCGCGGCAGGTAGCGCTCGCCGTAGATCGGCTCTTCCTCGGCGCCGCTGCCGGCCACGCGCTCTTCGTCCAACCAGATTTCGTAATAGGCGCGGGTATTGGGCAACAGATGCTCGGAAGTGCGCGCAGCGTCTGCATGCAGCGTGGCGTGCGCGCTGGACAGCAGCGGATTGGCGGCTACCAGGACGTTGCGGTTGACGTCACCGCAGGCGGCCAAAGTGTCGATCAACGTGGCATTGATCGCCTGCATGGTCGCCTTCAACTCGCGCTTGATCACGCCATGGAACTGGAAGGCCTGGCGGGTGGTGATGCGCAGCGAGTGGTTGCCGTAACGGGTGGCGATGCTGTCCAGTTTCAGCCACTGCTCGGGGCTGATCACGCCGCCGGGGGTGCGGGTGCGGATCATGAACTGGTAGGCAGGCTCCAGCTTCTGCCGGCGGCGCTCGTCGCGCACGTCGCGGTCGTCCTGCTGGTAGCTGCCGTGGTACTTGATCAGGGTCTGGTCGTCTTCGCGCAATGCGCCGGTGACAGGGTCAGCCAGGCTTTCCAACAGGGAGCCGCGCAAGCGGTTGCTGTCGGCCTTGATGTTCTCAACGGAGTGGGTGCTCATTCTTTTCGCTATCTGGAATCGGAGTTGTGGGAGCGGCGTAAGCCGCGAAGCCAGCGCTGGTTCACATCGCAGCGTTCAAGCCTCAATACACATCCCGTCCATAGCGCCCCTCCGTGTGCAGTCGAGTCAGATAGTCACGGGCATCGTCTTCATCCAGCCCGCCGTGTTCGCGCAGTACATCCAGCAGTGCTGCATGCACGTCCTTGCCCATTGCGATGGCGCCGCACACGTACAGGTGTGCGCCGTTCTGCAGCCAGTCGTAGAGATCACGGCCGCGGGTGCGCAGGCGCTGCTGCACGTATACCTTGTCGGCCTGGTCGCGCGAGAACGCCAGGTCCAGGCGATCCAGTTCCTTGCGCCGCAGCGCGTCCTGCCATTCGGTCTGGTAGAGGAAATCGGTATTGAAATGGCGCGCGCCGAAGAACAGCCAGTTGCGGCCTGTGGCGCCGGTCTCGGCACGCTCCTGCACGAAGCCACGGAACGGTGCGACGCCGGTGCCCGGGCCGATCATGATGATGTCGCGGCTGCTGTCAGCCGGTACCCGGAAGCGCTCATTGGCTTCGATGTAGACCGGCAGCTGCGCACCTTCTTCCAGTGCGCTCAGGAAGCCGCTGGCTGCGCCCAGGTGTTCGCTGCCATGGGCGTGATAACGCAGTTCGTCGACGGTCAGGTGCACTTCTTCGCCGACGCGCTTGCGGCTGGAGGCGATGGAGTACAGGCGCTGCGCGGCGGGGCGCAGGGTGCCGAGCAGGGTTTCGGCATTCCACTCGGCCGGCCAACGGCGCAGCACGTCGACCAGTTGATGATCTTCGAATACCGAGGCCAGTTCCGTCTTCTGTGCCGGATCGAGCAGTCGGGCAAGTTCCGGATGCGCGCTGCGCTCGGCCACCGAGGCCAACAGCGGACGCGAGATGCGGGTCAGCTCGCGGTGCTCGCCCAGCCATTGCGCCAGCGGCCGGCTGTGGCCGTCGTGTTCGATCTGCAGTGTGCCATCCAGGCCGGTGACATCCAGCACCGCTTCGACCAGTTCGGCAGGGTTGCGGTGGACGATGCCCAGCGCATCGCCGGGTTCGTAGTGCAGGCCGCTGCCTTCCAGCGAAAGCTCAAGGTGATGCACGGACTTGGCTGCATTGCCGTACTTCGCATACGCCGGGCCCTTGAAATCGCGGCCACTGATGATCTGGCGCGACAGCAGCTCTGCGCTGAAGGGATGTTGTGCGGTCCACGCACCGGCATGCCGCAGCGGCGTGACATTGCTGGGCGTGGCGACCACGGTCTGGCCGATCACGTCGCGCGCATTGAGCAGTGCCTGTGCCTGCCACGGTGCCGCCACGGTATCGATGTCCAGGTCGGCCTCGCCCACGGCCTGCAGGCGGGTGGCGCCCAGTTCGGCCAGGCGGCTGTCGAGCTTGCGGGCGATGCCGCAGAACTCCACGTAGCTGGAGTCACCCAGCCCGAGCACGGCGTACTTCAGCTCTGGCAGCTTTGGCGCACGCTTGCCGGCGATGAACTCGACCAGGCCGATGGCGTCGTCCGGCGGATCGCCCTCGCCCTGGGTGCTGATGACGATGTAGAGCAGGCGCTCATTGGCCAGCTCGCGGGTGGCGTAGGCATCGGCGCGGACTACCCGCACCGGCAGGCCGGCGGCTTCGGCCTCGGCAGCGAGCTGCTCGGCGGCGCGGCGGGCGTTGCCGGTCTGGCTGCCATAGACCACGGTCAGCCGGGTCTGTGCTGGCTGTGCGGCTTGGCCGCCGGAGATGACGGTAAGGGCAGTGGGAGAGGTACCCTGCGCCAACCCGGCGGCAAACCCGGACAGCCACCACAGACTGTTCCCATCCAGACCGGCTACCAGTTGCGACAGCAGGACCCTGCGGTCTTCGGGCAAGGGGCTGGGTGGCACGGTAGCGGCGGCGGTCATTTCCGTTCCGGTCTAGGTAGGGATGACCGATGCTAGGTACAGCGCGCCATCAGGGGAAAGGAGTAGCGGTTATCGCTTCATGCCCTGCGTTTATTTCAATCGGCGCAGTGGCACCTCCAGACTCGGCGGACAGTCCGGAGTCCCGCCCGGCTTCGCTGTTACTATTGCCCTCGGGCCCCGCCTCCTTGATTCGGCACGCAATGACCGTCACTGCACCCCTGTCACATCTCGACCGCCTGGAAGCGGAAAGCATCCATATCCTGCGCGAAGTTGCCGCCGCCTTTGACAACCCGGTGCTGCTGTACTCGGTGGGCAAGGACAGCTCGGTACTGCTGCACCTGCTGCTGAAGGCGTTCGCGCCGGGCGTGCCGCCGATCCCGCTGCTGCATGTGGACACCCGCTGGAAGTTCGGCGAGATGATTGCCTTCCGCGACCGCCGCGTTGCTGAGACTGGCACCGAGCTGCGGGTGCACATCAACCCGGACGGTATCGCCCGCGATATTGGCCCGATCAGCCATGGCCCCAGCGTGCACACCGATGTGATGAAGACCCAGGGCCTGAAGCAGGCCTTGGACAAGTGGAAGTTCGATGCCGCCATCGGCGGCGCGCGTCGTGACGAAGAGAAGTCGCGGGCCAAGGAACGGGTGTTCTCGTTCCGCAATGACCGCCATCGTTGGGACCCGAAGAACCAGCGCCCCGAGCTGTGGAACCTGTACAACGCCCGCATCCACCAGGGCGAGAGTGTGCGCGTCTTCCCGCTGTCGAACTGGACCGAGCTGGATATCTGGCTCTATATCTACCGCGAGAAGATTCCTGTGGTGCCGTTATACCTCGCCGCCGAGCGGCCCGTCGTCGAGCGCGATGGCAGCCTGATCATGGTCGATGACGAGCGCCTGCCGCTGCATCCCGGCGAGGTGCCGCAGCTGCGCAAGGTGCGTTTCCGCACGCTGGGCTGCTACCCGCTGACCGGTGCGATCGAGTCCGAAGCCGACACCCTGGAGAAAATCATCGCCGAGATGCTGGTCTCAACCAGCTCGGAACGGCAGGGCCGCCTGATCGACCACGACCAGTCCGCGTCCATGGAGAAGAAGAAGTTGGAGGGGTATTTCTGATGAGCGCCGTGACCACTTCCTCAGATATTGCTGCCTACCTCAAGACCCACGAAACCAAGCCGCTGCTGCGCTTCATCACCTGCGGCAGCGTCGACGATGGCAAGAGCACGTTGATTGGCCGCCTGCTGTACGAAAGCAAACGCTTGTTCGATGACCAGCTGTCCGCGCTGGAGGCAGACAGCCGTCGTCATGGCACCCAGGGCGAGCGCATCGATTACGCATTGCTGCTCGATGGCCTCGCCGCCGAGCGCGAGCAGGGCATCACCATCGACGTGGCTTACCGCTACTTCGATACCGACCGCCGCAAGTACATCGTTGCCGACTGCCCCGGGCATGAGCAGTACACCCGCAACATGGCTACCGGCGCCTCGACTGCGGATGTGGCGGTGGTGCTGGTGGATGCGCGCAAGGGCCTGCTCACGCAGACCCATAGGCACAGCTACATCATCTCGCTGCTGGGCATCGGCCAGGTGGTGCTGGCGGTGAACAAGATGGATCTGGTCGATTACGACCAGGCCGTATTCGAGCGCATCGTCGCCGACTATCAGGCGCTTGCGGCGCAGTTGGGTATTGCCAATGTGCAGGCGATTCCGTTGTCGGCGCTGGAAGGGCAGAACCTGTCCACGCGTTCGACGGTAATGTCCTGGTATGGCGGTCCCAGCCTGATCGAGCGCCTGGATACGGTCGAACTGAGCGCGCACGACGCGGTCAGCGGACTTCGCCTGCCGGTGCAGTGGGTCAACCGCCCGAACCAGGATTTCCGTGGCTTTGCCGGCACCATTGCTGCTGGCCAGGTGCGCGTGGGTGATGAAGTGGTGGTGCTGCCCTCGGCACGCCGCTCCACGGTCAAGCAGGTGCTGGGCCCGGATGGTCCGCTGGCAGTTGCCGGCACCGGGCAGGCAGTGACGCTGACCCTGGAGGACGAGGTCGACGTCAGCCGCGGCGATGTGATTGCCGCTGCAGGTGATCCGCCGGAGGTGGCGGACCAGTTCGCTGCCCATGTGCTGTGGATGGACGACGCGGCCTTGCTGCCGGGCCGGCCGTATTGGCTGCAGATCGGCAGCCGTACCGTGGCCGCCAATATCAGTGAGATCAAGCACCGCGTTGACGTGAATACGCAGGAGCGACTGGCGGCCAAGCGACTGGAGTTGAACGAGGTTGGCTACTGCAACCTGTCGCTGGACGAGCCTGTGGCCTTCGCTCCCTATGCGCAGAACCGCGCATTGGGCGGTTTCATCCTGATCGATCGCCAGACCAACGCCACCGTCGCCGCCGGCACCCTGGATTTCGCCCTGCGCCGCGCCGGCAACGTGCATTGGCAGCATCTGGACGTGGACAAGGCGGCGCGGGCACGGATCAAGGGCCAGCAGCCCCGGGTGCTGTGGTTCACCGGCCTGTCCGGTGCGGGCAAGTCCACCGTCGCCAACCAGGTGGAGAAGCGGCTGCATGCGCAGGGGGTGCATACCTTCCTGTTGGACGGCGACAACGTCCGCCATGGCTTGAACCGGGACCTGGGCTTCACCGACGAGGACCGTGTGGAGAACATCCGCCGCGTCGCCGAGGTGGCAAGGCTGATGGTCGATGCCGGGCTGGTGGTGTTGGTCAGCTTCATCTCGCCCTTCCGTGCCGAGCGGCAGATGGCCCGCGAGCGCTTTGAGGACGACGAGTTCATCGAGGTATTCGTCGATGTGCCGCTGGCAGTGGCCGAAGCGCGCGATGTGAAGGGCCTGTACCGCAAGGCGCGGGCCGGACAGATCCCCAACTTCACCGGCATCGACTCGCCGTATGAAGCCCCGGAGGCCCCGGAACTGCACCTGCATGCCGACACCGACAGTGTGCCGGCGATGGTCGAACAGGTGTTGCAGGCGCTGCGCTGAGTCGCCAGCGCGTTCGCAGGGGCAGGCTGTGGGAGCGGCATTGGCCGCGAAGCCACCGCACCGTCAGCCCCGAATTCATCCGCAATTGCAGCTTCGCCCCCTCCCTTGCGCCGAAGGCGGAGGGGAGGGTTGGGGAGGGGTAGGCTCTTCGCATCACGGGTGAAGGCCCCTGCCGAGCATGGCTCGGCACTACAGCGGTTCCCACAATAGGGACGTTCCCCCCCTAACGGCACATCCGGCCGTCATCTGACACCGCTAGACTGCTTGATCGTGTATCAGATGGGACTGCGTATGTTCGGGCGATTTGCCGTCACCGTTGTCGGTGGCACTGTCTTGGCGCTGGCGTTGGCCGGATGCAACCGCAAGAACGCTGAGGCGCCGCGGCAAGCTGCCGGAGCGGTGCTGGTCACTACGCAGGTCGTCGAAACCGCTCCGTGGAGCGATACGCTGCAGGCCAACGGCACCGCCAAGGCACGCGAATCCATCATCGTCACCGCCAAGGTCAGCGAAATCATCGACAAGGTGCATTTCGAGAGTGGCCAGCAGGTTGCCGCCGGTGCGCCACTGGTGACCCTGCGCGGCCAGGCCCAGCAGGCCGCACTGGCCCAGGCGCAGGCGACCTTCGCCGAGGCCGACCGGCTGTACAAGCGCCAGCGCGAACTGGCCGCACAGCAGCTGGTTGCGCATTCAACCCTGGATACCCAGCAGTCGATCCGTGATGCCGCCGAGGCCCGCGTGCAGCAGATGCGCGCCGATATCGGCGACCGCAGCGTACGCGCGCCATTCGCCGGCGTATTGGGCATCCGCCAGGTCAGCCCGGGTTCGCTGGTCACCCCGACCACCGCGATCGCCACGCTGGACGACATCTCCCGCATGCACGTGGATTTCCAGGTGCCGGAAGCGCAGCTGGCCTCGCTGCAGAACGGCGACAAGGTCAGCGGCAGCAGCATCGCCTACCCGGGCCGCACGTTTGAAGGCACGGTCAGCACCATCGACGCCCGCGTCGATCCGGGCAGTCGCGCGATTACCGTCCGCGCCGATTTCGACAACGTCGACCATGCGTTGCGTCCGGGCATGCTGTTGGACGTGCGCCTGTACCGTCCAGAGCGCGATGCGTTGGTGATTCCGGAAATCGCGGTGGTGCAGGTCGGTCGTGACTCTTACGTGTTCCGGGTCAAGCAGGATGAAAGCGTCGAGCGCGCCGACATCAAGGCCGGTACCCGCCGCGCCGGTGTGGTGGAAATCGTCGAAGGGCTGAAGGCCGGTGACCGCATCGTCGTCGATGGCACCGGCAAGCTGCGCCCGGGCATCCGCATCCAGGATGACAAGCCAGCCAAGGCCGCCGACGCGGCCACGCCGCTGAAGCCTGCCGATGTTGCGGTACCGGCCAAGATGGCGACCGCCGGATGAAGCTGTCCGATCTTTCGATCAAGCGGCCGGTACTGGCCGTGGTGATGAGCCTGCTGCTGCTGGTGCTGGGCATCATGTCGTTCACCCGCCTGACCCTGCGCGAGCTGCCGGCCATCGATCCGCCCATCGTCTCGGTGTCGGTGGATTACACCGGTGCCTCGGCGGCGGTGATTGAAAGCCGCGTCACCCAGGTGCTGGAGGACGCGCTGGCTGGTATCGAGGGCATCGATACCATCAACGCACGCAGCACCAACGGCCGTGCCTCGGTCAGCATCGAGTTCAACGCCAACCGCGACATCGAGGCTGCGGCCAACGACGTGCGCGATGCGGTCAGCCGCGTCGCGGATCGCATGCCGGAAGAAGCGCGTCCGCCGGAAATCGCCAAGGTCGAGAGTGACGCCGACCCGATCATCTGGTTCAACATGTCGTCCTCGGTGATGGATACGCTGGAACTCAGCGATTACGCCGACCGCTATGTGGTGGACAGGTTCTCCAGCATCGACGGTGTGGCCCAGGTCCGCATCGGTGGCCGCCAGCGTTACGCGATGCGGGTGTGGCTGGACCGCGACCAGCTGGCCGCACGCGGCCTGACCGTCAACGAAGTTGAAACCGCGCTGCGCAACGAAAACGTGGAGCTGCCGGCCGGCCGCATCGAATCGGCCGACCGCGATTTCACCCTGCGCGTGGAGCGCAGCTACGTGGCCCCGGCGGACTTTGCCAGCATTCCGCTGGGCAAGGGCAATGACGGTTACGTGGTGCGCTTGGGCGATGTGGCCAAGGTCGAACTGGCCTCGTCCGAGCGTCGCGCCTACTTCCGCAGCAACGGGGAGCCGGGCATCGGCCTGGGCATCGTCAAGACGTCGACGGCCAATGCGCTGGATGTGGCGCGTGATACCCGTGCCGAAGCCGAGCGCATCGCCCAGACCTTGCCGAAAGGCACGCAGATCTTCGTCGCCTTCGACAACACCACCTTCATTGAAGCCGCCGTGGAGCGCGTTTACGCCACGCTGGTCGAGGCGATGATCCTGGTGCTGATCGTGATCTGGCTGTTCCTGGGCAGCCTGCGCGCGGCAGTGATTCCGGCGGTGACGGTGCCGGTGTGCCTGGTTGCCGCCTTCATCGCGCTGTTCGCGTTCGGCTTCTCGATCAACCTGTTCACCCTGCTGGCGCTGGTGCTGTGTATCGGCCTGGTGGTGGATGACGCCATCGTCGTGGTCGAGAACGTGCAGCGACGCATCGATCTGGGCGAGCCGCCGTTGGTGGCCGCCAAGCGCGGTACCGCGCAGGTGGCGTTCGCGGTGATCGCCACCACGGCGGTGCTGGTGGCGGTGTTCCTGCCGGTGGGTTTCCTTGAGGGCAATACCGGCCGTCTGTTCCGCGAGCTGGCAGTGGCGCTGGCGGCTGCAGTGGCCTTGTCTGCCTTCGTGGCACTGACGCTGACGCCGATGATGGCGTCCAAGCTGCTCAAGCCGCACAGCGAGCAGAAGGTCAGCCGCCTGCATGGCTTCATCAACCGCCAGTTGGAACGGCTGTCGGCAGCCTATGGCCGCGTGCTGGATCGCCACGTGCAGCGCAGCTGGGTATTCGGGCTGGTGATGCTGGGCGCGCTCGGCGCCAGCTGGGGCCTGTTCAAGCTGATTCCTTCCGAACTTGCGCCGGCCGAAGACCGTGGCTCGTTCCAGATCATGATCGATGGCCCGGAAGGTGCGGGCTACGACTACACCGTGGAGCAGGTGCAGCAGGTCGAGAAGATCGTCTCGCGCTTCGTCGGCCCGGATGAACCCATTGTCCGCGCCAATCCGCGCGTGCCCGGTGGTTGGGGCAACAGCGAGGAAATGCATACCGGCCGCATGAGCGTGTTCCTGCAGCCCTGGCGCAACCGCAGCGAAGCCACGGTGGATGTGGCCAATGACCTGCAGAAAGAACTGAACGATCTCAGTGGCGTGCGCGTGCGCACCATGGTCGGTGGCGGTCTGGTGCGCAGCATGGGCCAGCCGTTCCAGATCGTGCTGGGTGGGCCGGAATACGCGGAAATCGCGCAGTGGCGTGATCGCCTGCTGGAACGCATGGCCGATTACCCCGGCCTGGTTGGCGCCGATTCGGATTACAAGGAAACCCGCCCGCAGATGCGGGTCAACATCGACCGCCAGCGTGCGGCCGACCTGGGCATCTCGGTTACCGAGATCGGCCGCGCGCTGGAAACCATGATGGGCTCGCGCCGCGTCACCACCTTCGTCGACAACGGCGAGGAGTACGACGTGCTGGTGCAGGCAGGCCGCGAAGGCCGTGCGTCGCCGGCCGACCTGTCGGCGATCCAGGTGCGCGCACGCTCGGGTGAGCTGGTGCCGCTGTCCAACCTGGTCACGCTCAGTGAAGTGGCCGAGGCCGGCAGCCTCAACCGTTTCAATCGCCTGCGCTCGATCACCATCAGCGCCAACGTCGCGCCGGGCCATACGCTGGGTGAGACCATCGATTGGGCCAAACAGGTCGCCGCCGAGGAACTGCCGGAATACGCGCAGATCGACTGGAAGGGCGAATCGCGCGAGTACCAGAGCGCCGGCAGCGCGGTGCTGCTGACCTTCGCCATGGCCTTGCTGGTGGTTTACCTGGTGCTGGCCGCACAGTTCGAGAGCTTCATCCATCCGCTGGTGATCATGCTGACCGTGCCGCTGGGCGTGCTCGGCGCTTTTGTTGGCCTGTACCTCAGTGGGGGCACGCTCAACCTGTTCAGCCAGATCGGCATCGTCATGCTGGTGGGACTGGCGGCGAAGAACGGCATCCTGATCGTCGAGTTCGCCAACCAGCTGCGCGACGAGGGCCGCACTGTGCACCAGGCCATCGTCGAGTCGTCGATGGTGCGACTGCGACCGATCCTGATGACCTCCATCGCGACCGTGGTTGGTGCGATTCCGCTGGTGGTCGCCGGTGGCCCGGGCTCGGCCAGCCGCGCCACCATCGGCATCGTGGTGATCTTCGGTGTCAGCGTGTCCACCTTCCTGTCGCTGTTCGTGGTGCCGGCGTTCTATGCCTTGCTGGCGCCGTATACCAAGTCGCCGGAAACCGTGGCCAACGCGCTGGAGAAGCTGGAGCGTGAAACCCCGGCGGTCGGTGGCCATGCGTGAGCCGCTGCTCGGCGGTCGCGTCCGGTTGCGCCCCTGGCAGGCAGGGGACCTGGACGCGCTGCTCGAGCATGCCAACGATGCGGCGGTATCGCGGGGGCTGAGCACGCGCTTTCCCTATCCGTATACCCGCGCCGATGGCGAGGCGTTTCTGGCGGGACAGGTGCTGGACCTGCGGGGGCAGGTGTTTGCACTGGAGATGGATGGTCAGGCCTGCGGCGGTATAGGCGTGACCCAGGGCAGGGACGAGCGGCGTCATTCGGCATCGCTGGGTTATTGGCTGGGCCAGCGCTATTGGGGGCAGGGCATCATGACCGCGGTGGTCGGCGCCTATGTGCCGTGGGTGATGGATACCCTGGCGCTGACACGGCTGTCCGCACAGGTGATGGCCGGCAACCCGGCCTCGGCGCGGGTGCTGTTGAAGAATGGATTCGTGGAGGAGGGCACCGAACGCCAATCGGTGCTCAAGGACGGGCAGTTGCATGACATGCGCTGCTTCGCCCTTATCAGGACTTGGCTGCAATCCACGTAAGAGCCTGCACAACCGGGCCCAATCGTGGAAAAATCGGCCAGCCCCGGGATTCCGGGCTTTGGCTACCTTTCAGCTTTCCGGGGAATTACGTGGAATCCATCGTCGAATACGTAAACGGCATCATCTGGAGCAATGCGCTCATCTTCATGTGTCTTGGGGCGGGCCTGTGGTTCAGCCTGCGCACCCGCTTCATGCAGATCCGCGGTTTCGCTGAAATGTGCCGGCTGACGGTGCGCGGTGAAAAGTCCGAAGCTGGCGTGTCCTCGTTCCAGGCCCTGGCCATGTCGATGGCCGGCCGCATGGGTATCGGCAACATCGCCGGCGTGGCCACGGCCATTGCCTACGGCGGCCCGGGTGCGATCTTCTGGATGTGGGTGATGGGCTTCCTCGGCGCCTCCACCTCCTACGTGGAATCGACCCTGGCGCAGATCTACAAGACCAAGGATGCCGAAGGCCGCTACCGCGGTGGCCCGGCCTATTACATTGAAAAAGCGATGGGCCTGAAGTGGTATGCGGCCGTGTTCGCCGTGGCCACCGTGATCGCCGCAGGCTTCCTGCTGCCAGGCGTGCAGGCCAATGCCATCGCCGACAGCGCGGTCAACGTGCTGTGCACCGGCGCCAATGCCTGCGCATCGGTTGGCGGTGCCGCCAGCATGAAGCTGTGGATCGGCCTGAGCGTGGCGGTGCTGCTTGGCATCATCATCTTTGGTGGCGTCAAGCGCATTGCCAGCTTCGCCGAAGTGATCGTGCCGTTCATGGCGCTGGGCTTCATCCTGATGGCCATCGTGGTGATGATGCTCAACGCCAGCAAGGTGCCGGCGATGTTCTCGGACATCTTCTCCAGCGCCTTCGGTGCGCATGCGGCCTTCGGCGGCATCATCGGCCAGGCCATCGCCTGGGGCGTGAAGCGTGGCATCTACGCCAACGAGGCCGGCCAGGGTACCGGCCCGCATGCCGCCGCCGCCGCCGAGGTCTCGCACCCGGCCAAGCAGGGCTATGTGCAGGCCTTCGCCATCTATTTCGACACCATGCTGGTCTGCACCTCGACCGCGTTCCTGGTGCTGTCCACCGGCATGTACAACGTGTTCCGCGAAGTCACCGAAGGTGGCGTAACCAAGCTGGAGGCCATCATCACCGGCGTGCCGGGCGTACAGCCCTCCGAAGGTGCGCTGTTCACCCAGGCAGCGGTGGAGTCGGTGCTGCCGGGCTGGGGCGCGGGCTTTGTGGCGCTGGCGCTGTTCTTCTTCGCCTTCACCACGATCATGGCCTATTACTACATGGCCGAAACCAACCTGACCTACCTGGCCGGCAGCAACCGTACCCATCCTGCGGCGATGCTGGTGCTGCGTCTGGGCATCATGGGCATGGTGGTGTTTGGCGCCTACCACAATGCGAAAATGGCCTGGGCGTTGGGCGATATCGGCGTGGGCTTGATGGCCTGGCTGAACGTCATCGCCATCCTGATCCTGCAAAAGCCTGCCATGCTTGCACTGTCCGACTATGAGCGGCAGAAGAAGCTGGGTCTGGACCCGGTCTTCGACCCCGATGCACTGGGCATCAAGAATGCCGATTTCTGGCGTAGCAACAAGTAATCCAAAGGAACCGCTGTGAGTAACCCCTGGAACAACCGTCGCCCTTCCTCGCGGCCACCCCGCGCAACTCCGGCTGCACCCTCGGCCGCACGTGAAGGCGACGGTGTACCGGTACGCGGCGGCGATGAAATGCGTCTGTACGGCTTCAATGCCGTGCAGGCAATGTTTGCCAAGCGCCCGCAGGCGCTGCGCAAGCTGTACCTCGCCGAGGACATGATCCCGCGCCTGCAGCCGGTGCTGAAGTGGTGCGTGGCCAACCGTGTGGGTTACCGCGTGGTCGGCGACGGCGATCTCAATAAGCTGGCCGCCACCACCCATCACGAAGGCCTTGTGGCCGACGTGCAGAAGCAGGAGCCGTTGCCCTTGGCGACCTGGTTGGCCTCGTTGCAGGATGGCCCGGCGCTGGCCTTGTGGCTGGATGGCGTAGGCAACCCGCACAACTTCGGCGCGATCCTGCGCTCGGCGGCGCATTTTGGGGTCAAGGCAATCCTGTTGCCGGCGGACTCGACGCTTGCCCTGTCCGGCGCTGCCGCGCGCGTGGCGGAAGGTGGCGCCGAGTCGGTGCCGCTGGTGCGCCTGCCGGCCTTGCCGCAGGCCGTCGCGCAGCTGCGTGATGCCGGCTTTGGGCTGGCTGCGACCCTGGTTGCCGATGGCGACAATGTTTTCACCACCGAGTTGCCGGATCGCATGGTGTATGTGATGGGCGCTGAAGGCGAAGGCATGGACCGCGATTTCGCCCAGAGCTGCGATCTGCGCCTGTCGATCCCGGGCAGTGGCGCAGTGGAAAGCCTCAACGTGGCCTCGGCCACCGCGGTATTCCTGGCCAGCTGGAACAGCCGCAAGCAGCACTGAAAAACACGGTAGTGCCGAGGCATGCTCGGCAGAAGCTTCACCAGAAATGCCAATCTGTAGTGCCGAGCCATGCTCGGCAGGGGTGTTACCAGGAAAAAGCACCCCTCCCCAACCCTCCCCTTCGCTGCGCGAAAGGGAGGGGGCAGAAGCCGTAGTGGGGGGGGGGGGGGGGGGGGGGGGGGGGGGGGGGGGGGGGGGGGGGGGGGGGGGGGGGGGGCGGGGCGCACGCAAAAAAAAAAAAACACACACGGCCGCCGCCGGGGGGGGGG
>NZ_JBRREC010000109.1:0-15207 GCF_056760015.1 Stenotrophomonas sp. STEN029
ACAATGGGGGTTCCCGGTAAGGCCTCTGCCGAGCATGGCTCGGCACTACGGATTGGGCGGCCGGTAAAGCCTCTGCCGAGCATGGCTCGGCACTACAGCGCCCAGGCAAACACTTGCATCGTTCAAGCCTTGGGACGATGCAGTCAATTAACGGCGACTACCGGAGCTGGCTGTGTCGCAGTAAGTTGACGGTTCGTCCTGAAGGAGGCTGCCATGGCCCACGTCACCATTGAATCAACGGGGAGCAACTACGCCCATCGCATCAGCAACGGCATCCACCAGCTTGTCGCCGATGAGCCTGCCCGGCTGGGCGGCCAGGACGCGGGCATGGCGCCGTTCGATCTTTACCTGGCATCACTGGCGGCCTGCACTGCGATTACCTTGCGTATGTATGCAGAGAAAAAAGGCTGGGAGCTGGGTGAGTTCAACGCCGAGCTAACCTCTACCCGCGATGAAGCCGGTAAGCTGCAGGTGCACCGCATTCTTTCCGCTACCGGCGCGTTGACCGACGAACAATGGGAACGACTACTGGACGTAGCCACCCGCACACCGGTCACGAAAGTGATGGGCGAAGGTGCGACCATCACCAGCGAACACCGCGCCCTGAAGAGTTGAGACGCCATGTTTACGATTGTTGTTATCTGGGATGCAGACAACGCCGAAGTGACCCAGTGGGACGAGACCCCGTGGGTCACCACCTTCAAGGATCGCGAAGTGTCTTTGCGGGCAGGGCCACGCGAGCGCGTGGATGCCAATGGCGTCAGCAGCCAGGTGGCGGTCTATCTGCCCGATGAGTTCAACGAGGAAGAGTTCCAGGACCTGTTCGCCGCGCACGAGAAGCGCATTCCCGAATTGCACCTGCATGGCTGATGCCCGCTCTTGTGGGAGCGACGTCAGCCGCGAAGCTGGCATCGTTCCAGATCATCGGCATCGCGGCTGACGCCGCTCCAACAAAAGCCAGTGGGCACTTTGCTTGCCCGTGCCGCGAAGCTGGTGTCGTTTCAGGGCATCAGCTTCGCGGCTTACGCCGCTCCCACAAATCTGCGGATTACTTCTTCTTGCGGCGGCGCCACCACAGGCGCAGCAACCATGCCAGGAAGCCACCAACCAGAATCAACGGCAGCAGGCCTGCGACGATGCGGATCACATAGGCCACGCTGGTGGTGAATATCTCGCCGAAATCACCGAACGCCCGGCCAATCTCGCTGCGGTTACGCTGGCTGTTGGTCGATTCGATATTGATCGTCACCAACTGCGTATCGATGCGGCGGTGCTGCTGCGCCGAATCACGGTTGGCCTGCTGCAGGCCGGCTTCGATCTCAGACAGCCGCGCCGAAATCGTCAGCAGGTCCGCCACCGCCAGATCCTTGCGCTGCTGATACTCGAGCAGGCGTTCATGCTCGGCCTTCAGGCGATCCTGCATCAATCGGGTATCGGCAACCTGCTGGGCCAGGTCCTCGGCCTCGGTGTTGCGGGTGGTCACCTCGCCCTTGTCGCTGGCCAACGCGATCAGCGGCTCCACGCCCTTCGGCGCGACCCGCACCTTGATTGAACCGCGGGGCGTATCGCCGCCCTGCTGGGACACATTGAGCACCGCGCAGTCGCCGAACTTCGCGCTCTGGCAGGCTTCGGATACAGCCTTCACCCGCGGCGCGATGTCCTTGCCCGGCAACTGCAGTTGCACGGTGTGCTCATAGGCCAGGAATGCGCCCTCTGGCGATTGTACCGCATCGGCTGCCACCGCCGCGCTCTCGGCCGACATCTCATGTTTGGCACAGCCAGCCAGCGCCAGCAGCGCGCCCAGCGCCAATACCAAGGTCCTTCCGTGCAGTTGCTTCATGCGTCCATGTTCCAGTTGATTTCGTGGCGGCAGCATAACGACTTGGCTGAATACGAAGGCTAAAAATTTGTGCAGAGCCGGGTAGCCCGGGTAAGCGCAGCGCACCCGGGGATTCGGTGGGCCGGATGAACCAAGTACCCGGGTGCGCTGCGCTTACCCGGGCTACATGGCGGCCTCGTCCAACCACCCGTTTCGGCAAGCTGACACCAACCAACGGCAGGTGCAGCAGCGGCCCAGTCCACCTATGCTCAGGGATTACCTCAACAACAGGATCACCGATGCGCAAGCACCTGCTCGCCGCCGCCCTGCTCGCCAGCCTCGCCGGCTGCCAGAGCGGTGACGCCCCGACCGCGCCGTCCACCACCACCGAGCAGGCCGGCCAGTCCCAGGCCGACGCCCAGTTCGCCGAGCTGTCGAAGAAGGCTTTGGACACCTGGATGCAGTTGTCCCCGGTCAGCGCCACCCAGATCGGTGATCACCGCTACGACAGCCAGCTTGATGACCTCAGCGCGGCCGGCCAGCAGAAGAGCCTGGAGGCGAGCAAGGCCCTGCTCGCCGAGCTGGACAAGCTCGACGTCAGCAAGCTCGGCCGCGAGAACCAGGTGGATGCCGCCATCCTGCGCAACCAGCTGCAGTCGGACATCTGGTCCAACGAAACCATGCAATCATGGAAGTGGGACCCGCAGGTCTATAACGGCCTGGCCGGCAGCGCCATCTACGGTCTGATGGCGCGCGAATTCGCGCCGCTGCCGGAGCGCCTGAAGTCGGCCACCGCGCGCATCGAACTGATCCCGCAGATCTTCGCCGCCGCCCGTGCCAACCTGGACCCGGCGCGCGTGCCGAAGATCCACGCCGAAACCGTGGCCAAGCAGAACCGCGGCATCCTCAGCCTGGTTGAAACCTTCATCGTGCCCAACATCGGCCAGCTGGAAGCCGCCGACCAGGAACGCCTGAAGGCCGCCATCGCCACGTTGACCACGGCAGTCGAAGAACAACAGACCTGGCTGGACAAGACCCTGGTACCGAATGCCAAGGGCGAGTTCCGCATCGGCGCGGAAAAGTACGACCAGAAGCTGAAGTTCTCGCTCAACTCCTCGCTGTCGCGCGCCGAGATCGGCGAGCGCGCCCGCGCCGAGCTGACCCGCGTGCGCAAGGACATGTACGGCATCGCCCAGGTGGTGTTGAAGGACAAGCCGGGCGCACCGGAAATGCCAGCCAACCCGACCGACGACCAGCAGCAGAAGGCGATCGAGGCCGCACTGGAACTGGCCTATGCCGACAAGCCGGCCCGCGACAAGGTCGTGGACGATGCCAAGGCTGCACTGGACCAGTCCACCGAGTTCGTGCGCAAGCATGACCTGATGACCCTGCCTGATGCGCCGGTCGACATCATCCTGATGCCGGAGTTCCAGCGTGGCGTGGCCGTGGCCTATTGCGATTCGCCGGGCCCGCTGGACAAGAACCTGAAGACCTTCTACGCGGTCTCGCCGATTCCGGATGACTGGAACGACAAGCAGGTGGATTCCTTCCTGCGCGAATACAACAGCCGCATGATCCACCTGCTGTCCATCCACGAAGGCACCCCGGGCCATTACCTGGAAGGCTGGCACTCGGGCAAGTTCCCGTCGACGCTGCGCGCAGTGCTGCGCTCGGGCCTGTTTGCCGAAGGCTGGGCGGTCTACACCGAGCGCATGATGCAGGAGCAGGGTTACCTGGATAACGACCCGCTGTTCCACCTGGTGCAGCTGAAGTTCTACCTGCGCACCATTGCCAATGCCATCCTCGACCAGGGTGTGCACGTGGACAACTGGAGCCGCGAGCAGGCCATGCACCTGATGACCCACGACGCGTTCCAGCAGGAAAGCGAAGCCTCCGGCAAGTGGGTGCGCGCACAGCTCACCTCTGCCCAGCTGCCGACCTACTTCGTCGGTGCACAGGAGCACTTCGACACCCGCAAGGCAGTACAGGAAAAGCAGGGTGCCAACTTCAACCTGAAGGCCTACCACGACCAGATGCTGTCCTACGGCGCACCGCCGGTGCGTTTCGCACGCCAGCTGATGCTGGAACAGCCGATCGAATAAGTCCGGCTGGTTTTGTCCACTGAAAAGCCCGGGCAGTGCCCGGGCTTTTTTTGGTCCTTGTAGTGCCGAGCCATGCTCGGCTGAAGCGTCAACGGTGAAGCCCCTGCCGAGCATGGCTCGGCACTACAGCCGCTCCCACAAGGACAATCGTGCCGTACATGCATCGCCCGCACGTCCAACAGTCATGCATTACGGCCTATTGCCCTGATCTACGCGCCACCTACAATTCCGCCTGCGCTGCAAAACAATTCACCATCACGGGGGACGGCTTCTACATGGAAACAAATGCAATCCTGGCCTGGACGCTGGTATCGGAATGCCCGATTCCGCAGGACGTGAACGACATCCTCGTGCCCGGAGAGACCGCCGTGGCGGCTTACAAAACCTTCCGTGATTCAGCAGTATTCACCAACAAACGCTTGATCGTGCGCGACGCACAAGGCATCACCGGCAAGAAAGTGGAGATCTATTCGCTACCGTACTCCTCGATCTACATGTGGTCCTCGGAGAACGGCCACGGCCTGTTCAATTTCAACTCCGAGATCGAGCTCTGGACCAAGGCCGGTCATATCAAGGTCAACCTCAACAAGGGCCTGGATGTCCGCCGTCTGGACAAGCTGATCGCCCAGGCCGTGCTGGGCGGCACTACGTCGCCGGCCATTGGCACGGCTCAAGCGGTGCCCGGCAATCCGCCACCATTGCCGTAAACGGACAGAGGGCACACCATTTCGGCCAGCGGCATCATCAGACCCGTGCCGTCCTCTGAAAGCCGAACCACCCTGCCCAACGCCGCCACGCTCGCTGCGATATCAGGCGTTCCGCACATTCCGGAGTTCCATGACAAACCAACGCACGCACCACCTCCAGCTGGCCCATGCCGTGCTCGACTGGAACCGCCAGCATCTCAATCGCGATTCCGTACTGACCGAAGCACTGATCGGTGAGTGCTTCGCCGAACACTTCATTGTCGAGCCCAATGGTCGTCGCTACGAGGCCAATCCTGCCAACTACCTCGAATTCCTCAACGGCATGAAAGCCGGCATGGAAGGCATCGACTACGAGATCGACCATGCGCTCGTGGACGGCACTTCGGTCACGTTCTCGATGCGCGCACGGATCAGCTACGCTGACGGGCGCCGCGAGCTGTTCCGCGCCATGCTGCTGATGCGGTTCAACGATGCCGGCAAGGTCACCCTCTGGCACGAGGTCTACGTGCCCATCGCGTTGCCCTCCTGAAACGACGACGCACAGCCAACCAGAATTCCGGATGCAACGATGAGCGAACCCAACTACACCATCAACCACGACATCCCTTCCGTGGACACCTACCGGCATCTGCGCCAAGCCAGTGGGCTCAGCGCGAAGACGCAGGAAGCCGCCAGTCGCGGTCTCCCCAATTCACTGTTCGCCGTGCAGATCACCCATGCCGGCGAAACCGTGGCGATGGGTCGGGTGATCGGCGATGGCGGCACCTTCTATCAGGTGGTCGACATCGCGGTGCTGCCTGCGCATCAGGGCCGTGGTCTCGGCAAGAAGGTGATGCTGGAAATCCAGGCGTACATCGAACGTGAGGTGCCGGCTTCGGCCTACGTCAGCCTGCTGGCGGATGGCGAAGCCTATCGTCTTTACCAACAGTACGGTTTCACCCTGACCGCACCTGCCAGCGTCGGCATGGCACTCAAGAAAGCATGATGTCCACTACCCGCATCACCACCCGCACATCAACGGAAAAGGAATGAACATACGGCCGCTCAAGCCGAACGACGTGGATGCCGCGAGCAGGCTTTGCATGGCGGCGTTCATGGATTCGGTTGCTTCCACGCTCACTGGCGAAGGCGTCGCGACGTTCCGCAAGCTTGCCGCTGCGGAAGCGTTTGCCTCCCGAATCAGCGAGGACAACCTGATGTGGTTGGCGGAAGTTTCCGGGCAACCCGCCGGCCTCATCGAGCTGAAGCAGGGGCGACATATCGCAATGCTGTTCATCAGCCCCGAGCTGCAGCGCCGCGGCATCGGCCGCCGCCTGCTTGCCGAAGCCATCAAGCACGCCCGCTCGGACATGCTGACCGTGAGCGCCTCCGTGCCTTCGGTGCCCGCCTACCTCGGCTACGGATTCCATTGCAGCGGCGAGGTGAGCGAATCGATGGGAATCATCTACCAGCCGATGGAACTATGGCTGGACCGCGTCGCCACAGGCGACTGAGTTTGGCGATCGCGCTACGGGTTCTGGAGATCAGCCTGTATCGCGCCAGCCCCAACCACTCCAATGACATCAAGCTCCCGAGCAACCGCCATGCAGACCATCGACTGGAACGACTTCAGCAAGGTTGAACTTCGCGTAGGTCGCGTCATCGCCGCCGAGCCTTTCACTGCCGCCCGCAAGCCCGCGTACATCCTGCAGGTGGATTTCGGCCCGGACTTCGGCACCCGCAAGTCCAGCGCACAGATCACCGCGCTATACAGCCCCGAACAGTTGGTCGGGCGGCTGGTTGTGGCAGTGCTCAACTTTCCTCCGAAACAAATCGGCCCACTGATGTCCGAATGCCTGGTCACCGGATTTCACGACGCTGAGGGTCGGGTCAGCCTATGCATGCCCGAACATGAAGTCCCGCTGGGCACTCGCCTGCTATAGGTCCTGCAAACGGTCCAGCCTGCCCTGCAGACTCGCTGGCCGCCAAGCCGCAAGTCCGACACACGGCCTCAACAGCGCTTCGTGCTAGCGTTCTGCACCGAATTCCTCGGCGATGCATGCAGGAGACAGCAATGGGCAAAGGCCGGCTTGAAGCCTTCAGTGACGGCGTACTGGCCATCATCATCACCATCATGGTGCTGGAGATGCGGCCACCGCAGGGCGCTACGCTGGACGCCCTGCGACCGTTGCTGACCACCTTGCTCAGCTACCTGCTGAGCTTCGTCTACGTCGGCATATACTGGAACAACCACCACCACCTGCTGCAGGCCTGCCAGAAGGTGACCGGCAGTGTGCTGTGGGCCAACCTGCACCTGCTGTTCTGGCTGTCGCTGCTGCCGTTCGCCACGCATTGGATGGATGACTTCAACAAGCAGCCACTGCCGACCGCGCTTTATGGCTGCATCCTGTTGGCTGCTGCCATCGCCTATTGGATCCTGCAGCGGCGCATCGTCGCTGCCGACGGCGAGAACTCGCGCCTGCGGCATGCACTGGGCAAGGACTGGAAAGGCAAATTATCGCCACTGCTTTACATCAGCGGCGTCGCCCTGAGCTTCGCCAATGCACATCTTGCCCAACTGATCTACGCAGCTGCAGCCTTGCTCTGGCTGATTCCGGACAAACGCATCGAACGCGAGCTCGGCCAGGCAGGCTAGGCCCGGCAGCAACCGGCTTCGCGCAGGTGCCCCTGCATGCTGTGGGCCGCCCGTCTACACCGCCGCTTTACATCCGTGCGCACGGCTTGCGGTAAAAAGCCCTGCCCTTCCACACTTTGCAGGAACTGCGATGGCCGCGTCCAAAACCACCGGATTCACCGCCGAAGAACAGGCCGCCATGAAGGAACGTGCGCGTGAGCTCAAGGCCGAGGCCAAAGCCGGCAAGCTGAAGGCCGACGGCGAGGCTGAGCTGTTGGCCAAGGTCGCCGAGATGCCCACAGCCGAGCAACAGATGGCCCGGCGCCTGCATGCGATCGTCTCCGCCACTGCACCGTCGCTCACACCAAAGACCTGGTACGGCATGCCGGCCTATGCGCGCGACGGTAAGGTCGTGCTGTTCTTCCAGGGAGCGAGCAAGTTCGGCGCACGCTATTCCACGCTGGGTTTCAACGACACGGCGATGCTGGATGACGGGCCGATGTGGGCGACTTCTTTCGCCCTTGCGGAACTCAACCCCGAGGTCGAAAAGAAGATCACTGCCCTGGTCAAGAAGGCCATGCGCAAGCGCGGCAGCAGCCCGCAATAGGCAAAGCGCGGATCTGCGGCTATCGTGTCCTGCCCCCGCAGCGATAGACCGCATGCCTTTCTGGACCTGGCTGTTCCCACGCACGCAAGCCGCATACACCAGCCCGCTTTCACCCGAGCAGGCCGTGCAGGCACTGCGTGCTGCTACCGCGCGAGGCAACCTGACCGCCACCGGCAGCGTCGCAGGCTCGATAAGCGACAAGCGCGTACATCTTTACCATCGGACAGTGATGCGGAATTCATTCAAGCCCCACTTCCGCGGCAGCCTGCAAGCAACCGCGCAGGGCTGTGAGCTGCGCGGCGCGTATGCGTTGCCGCCGTTGGTTTTCGTCTTCATGCTTTTCTGGCTTGGTTTCTGCGTACTGTGGACCACGGTGGCCGCACTGCAGGTGGGCAGATTTGACCTGATGCTCCTGCCCGCGGTACTGCCTGGCCTGCTGATGCCTTGCTTCGGCATCGGCTTGCTGCGGCTGGGGCAGCACCTGTCCAGCGATGACCCGGCGATCGTGTCACGGGTGATCCGGCAAGCCTTGCAGTCTCCTTCAGCCTGACCCCAACCGCGAGGGTTCCCACTTGTCCAGCCATGACGACACCGCACTGGAATTGCAGAAACTGCAGTTCGAAGTGATGCAGCAGTTGGAAGTCATTGCCGATGACATCAAGGCCGGGCGACTGGGCGCCGATGAAGGTTCAGCCAAAGCCAAGGCCGTCATTGCGGCCAGCGAGCAGCAACGTATCGTCATGTTCAATGCCGCCATGACGAAACGGCAACGGCAAGGTCGTCGTGGCTGGCTGTTCGCCTTGATGGTGGTAGTCGCAATCGCCGTAGTAGTGGCAGGCCTGCTGCTTGCGCGCATCAGCGCGGCATAAGCGCGGTAGTGCCGAGCCATGCTCGGCAGGGGCCTGCCCAGCAATGCCACAGCGGCCTTTGTAGGAGCGGCGTAAGCCGCGAAGCCACCAATCCAACACATCGCGAACAGCTTACCCCTCCCCAACTCTCCCCTTCGCTACGCGAAAGGGAGGGAGCGTAGTGGGGGGGGGCGGGGCGGCCGCCGGCGGGGGGGGGACAGGAAACACCCCCCCACCGCGGACCCACCCCAACCCACCCCCCCCCCCCCCCCCCCCCCCCCCCCACTACCAGACGCCCACCGCGCACCTCAACCCTCGGCAGCTACAAAGCCACCGGTCTGCCGCGTCCAAAGCCGCGCATACAGCCCACCCGCCGCAACCAATTCGGCATGCGTGCCGGCCTCAACGATGCGGCCCTGATCCATCACCACCAATCGATCCATGCGCGCGATGGTCGACAGACGATGGGCGATGGCGATGACGGTCTTGTCGCCCATCAGCTCATCCAGGCTGTCCTGGATCGCAGCCTCCACTTCCGAATCCAATGCCGAGGTGGCTTCGTCGAGGATCAGGATCGGCGCGTCCTTCAACAATACCCGGGCGATGGCGATACGCTGGCGCTGGCCACCGGACAGCTTCACCCCGCGCTCGCCGACATGGGCGTCATAGCCCTGCCGCCCCTGCCCATCCACCAGCGACTCGATGAAGCCCTCGGCACGTGCCTTGGCAACGGCGGCGCGCAGTTGTTCCTCGCTGGCATCCGGACGCCCATACAACAGGTTGTCGCGGATCGAACGATGCAGCAGTGAGGTGTCCTGGGTAACCACACCAATCTGCGCACGCAGGCTGTCCTGGGTGACGTGGGCGATGTCCTGCCCATCGATCAGGATCTTGCCGCTCTCCAGGTCGTACAGCCGCAGCAACACGTTGACCAGGGTGGATTTGCCAGCGCCCGAGGGCCCGACCAGACCGATCTTCTCGCCCGGCTTCACCGCCAGATTCAATCCGGCCATCACTCCGCCGCGCTTGCCGTAATGGAAGTGCACGTTCTGGAAATCCACCGCGCCAGCAGTGACAAGCAACGGCTTGGCATCGGCTGCATCCTGCACGCTCAATGGCTGGGCAATGGTCTCCATGCCATCCTGCACCGTACCGATGTCCTCGAAGATGCCGTTGATGGTCCACATGATCCAGCCGGACATGTTGTGGATGCGGATCACCAGGCCAGTGGCCAGGGTGATTGCCCCAACGCTGATCAGGCTGTCCTGCCACAGCCACAAGGCCAGCGCGCAGGTACCCACGATCAGGAAGCCATTGAGAACGGCGATCACCATCTCCAGCCCGGTGGTGATCCGGGTCTGCGCGCGGTGCTTCTCAGCAAGCTCCTGGATGGCTTCAGCGACATAACGCTGCTCGTGGCCGCTGTGCGCGAACAGCTTGAGTGTGGCGATATTGGTATAGCCATCGACGATACGGCCCATCGCCCGCGAACGCGCATCGGATGCAATCCACGCGCGATGCTTCATGCGCGGCACGAAGTACACGCCGATGCCGACATAGGCCATCAGCCAGATCGCCAGCGGCAGCATCAGCCGCCAATCGGCCTGCGCGAACAGATACAGCGCGCTGCCGGTATAGACCACGATGTACCACAGCGAGTCCACCATCTGCACCGCCGACTCGCGCAGCGAGGTCCCGGTCTGCATCACCCGGTTGGCGACGCTGCCGGCGAAATCATTCTGGAAGAAACTCAGGCTTTGCCGCACCACATGGTTGTGCATCAGCCAACGCGAGCGGTTGCTCAGCCCCGGCACGATCGACTGGTTGACCAGCAGGTTGTGCAAGGCCACCAGCAGCGGACGCGCCAGCAGGGTGATGACGGCCATCCATAGCAGTTCACCCGCATGGCGCTGGAAGAAACCGGGGCCCGCGCTGTCGGCCAGCATGTCGACGATGCGGCCGAGGAAATCGAACATCGCCACTTCCACCAAGGCCAGCAACAGGCCGGCGATCAGCGTCGCCAACAGCACCGGCCACACCGGGCGCAGGTAATGCAGGTAGAAACGCACCACGCCACGCGGCGGCGTGCGGGTATCCAGCGGCGGGAAAACGGGAATCAGGGATTCGAACCAGCGCAGCATTGCCACGGCCTGTAAAACCAGAACAGGCCGCGATTGTCCCATCGCGGCCTGTGTTGTGTCTGTCTAGGCGATGAGGAACTGTCTGGTTGTGGGAGCGGCGTCAGCCGCGAAGCCGATACCGCCCCCGCCACTCGATCAACTGCAATCTGGTGATTCAGCTGCTTCGCGGCTTACGCCGCTCCTACAAGCGCCTTATTCCGCCTTTGGCTTCAGCAACAGGTCCTGGAAGTCGAAGCTGAAATCGGTCAACGAGGACACCGCCTGCATCCGCACCTCACGCACCTTGCCGTCCGGGTCCAGGCTGAAGTTTACGAAAGCATCGGCGTTGAGCGAGCGGTTGTCCCAGCGCACGATGAAGGTGTCGTGCTGCCAGTGCTCCATCGTGCCGATCAGATCGGCCGTCGCACCAAAACGCAGGCGCAGCTTGCCGCCTTGCTGCTCAACGAACACATCGCCGTACCAGGCATCGCCATAAGTGCCCGCATACTTCGCCAGCGGCAGCGACGGCTTGCTCTTGGCATCGCGCGCCGCCACATGCTTGTCCCAGCCTTCATCGGCATTGCCCTGCGCCTTGGCCACGCCAGCGGCGTAGGCGGCGACCCAGTCATTGCCCTGCGCGCCAAGCATGGCGTCGAGCACGCTCATGGTGATCGCATTGAAAGCGGCGCCGGATTCCTGGTTGGTCAGCACCACCACGCCCAGGTTCTGCTCGGGCACCAGGGTCAGACGCGACACCTGGCCCGGCCAGCCGCCGGTATGCCAGACCAGCTTCTGCCCGCGGTAGTCGCTCAGGCTCCAGCCCTCGCCATAACCGGCGAAGTTCGGCCGTGCCGGTGCCAGCTCGGGCACCGACGGTTTGGGCACGACCTGCGGGATCTGCATCTGCCACATCTGCTGCTGGGTCTTCTCGCTGAACAGCGGCGTGCCATCGGCAAGCTTGCCTTCGGCCAGCTGCACGTTCATCCACTTGGCCAGGTCATGCACGCTGGAATAGATGCCACCGGCACCGGCGTTGTTCGACCAGGTCAGCGGCGGCACCGGCCGCAGGTCCTTGAAGTCGTACTTGGCGTGACCGACGGCGGCCTTGTCGCCAGGCAGCAGATGGTCGGCGTTGTAGCGCGTCGCGCTCAT
This sequence comes from Stenotrophomonas sp. STEN029, assembly GCF_056760015.1. Taxonomy (NCBI): domain Bacteria; kingdom Pseudomonadati; phylum Pseudomonadota; class Gammaproteobacteria; order Lysobacterales; family Lysobacteraceae; genus Stenotrophomonas; species Stenotrophomonas sp. STEN029. The sequence continues at coordinate 11,970 of NZ_JBRREC010000109.1, forward strand.
GCCAACCTTGTTGAAGATGCGCTGCTGCAGGAAGTCGGCAAATGACTGCCCGGACACCTTCTCGATCACCTGCTGGGCCACCGCATACAGGATGTTGTCGTAGGCATAGCGGTCACGGAAACCATTCTTCAGCGGCACCTGCGCCAACCGCGCGACCACTTCCGCATTGCTGTAACGGGTGGTCGGCCAGAACAGCAGGTCGCCTGCGCCCAGGCTCAGCCCGCTGCGGTGCGAGAGCAGGTCGCGGATGCGCATCTCGCCGGTGACATAGGGGTCGGACATACGGAACGACGGCAGATGATCGACCACCCGGTCGTCCATCTTCAGCTTGCCCTCTTCTGCCAGCAGGTTCAGCGAAGTAGCGGTGAACGCCTTGGTATTGGAGGCGATGGCGAACAAGGTATCGGCCTGCACCGGCTCGGGCTTGCCCAGTTCACGCAGGCCCCAGCCGCGCTCCAGGATCACCTTGCCATCCTTGACCACGGCCACCGCCACGCCAGGCACGTCGAACTGCTGGCGCACGCGTTCCACCGTGGCATCCAGCTGCTGCAATTCCGTCGGCACTGCCTCCTGTGCGGAGGCCATCGGTGCCACCACGCCCATTGCGAGCACCAGCCCGCCACCCAACCAACTATTCAATGCGCTCTCCCTTTTGTGTCGATGCCGGCCGCGGACCGGTCTTCTCGCGATGGTAACGCGAGCGCGCCCACCCTCGCCTTTCCGCAACTGCCCAGAAGCGACCATGGACCTCGCCGCCCGCACCACCGCCACCATCATTCCCTGCCTGCGCTACCGCGATGCGCCCGCCGCCATCGACTGGTTGTGCACGGCCTTCGGCTTCCAGCGCCATGCGGTGTACCAGGATGGCAATGTCGTCCATCACGCGCAGCTGGTGTTCGGCAACGGCATGATCATGCTCGGCTCGGTGCAGCCCAGCGAATGGGGCAGCAACATGATCCAACCCGACGAGGTGGGCGGCATGGAGACCCAGAGCGCCTGCGTCATCGTCAGCGATGCCGATGCACATTATGCGCAGGCCAAGGCCGCCGGCGCGGAGATCATCATCGACATCGCCGACCAGGACTACGGCGGCCGCGGCTATGCCTGCCGTGATCCAGAAGGCCACCTGTGGTGGTTCGGTAGCTACGACCCGTGGGCACCCAGCGTGTAGTGCCGAGCCATGCTCGGCAGAGGCCTTACACGTAGCGTCTGAGATTGCCGGCAAGGCCCCTGCCGAGCATGGCCCGGCACTACCTTGTGCAGGTACATTGTCGGCTTCGCGGCCTGCGCCGCCCCCACAAAACACCGGGGCATTGTCTTGAACGATCTGTTTTCCAGCACAGCGCATGCGCCCGGTGTGCACATCGGCATCGGTGGCTGGACCTACGTGCCCTGGCGCGGTGGTATGTTCTACCCGGCTGGACTGGTGCAGCGCCGTGAACTGGAATACGCAAGCCAGCAGCTGACCAGCATCGAGATCAACGGCACCTATTACGGCGCGCAGAAGCCGCATATCTATGCCGGTTGGCGCGATGCCACACCAGAGGGCTTCGTGTTCTCGGCCAAGGCGCCCAAGCGTATTGTCACTGCGCGCAAACTCGCCGGCAGCGGGGGGCAGATCGAGGACTTCATCGATGGCATCAGCCATCTCGGTGATCGGCTTGGGCCACTGCTATGGCAGTTCGACGCCGGGCGCACGCTGGACCGCGAAGATCTCGCGGCGTTCCTGCAATTACTGCCACAGCAGGTCAATGGCCGCCGCCAGCGCCATGCCCTGGAAGTTCGCGATCCCGGCTGCTTCGACGCCGAGCTGGTGGCGCTGATCCGCCAGCACGGCATCGCGCTGGTCTATACCGACTCCGCCGCCTATCCCAACGCTGCCGACTTGTCCGGCGACTTCGTCTATGCACGCCTGATGGGCAGCCGCGACGAGCACGCTACCGGCTATCCGGCCAGTGAGCTTGCACCATGGGCCGATCGCGTCCGGCGTTGGCGCAAGGGCGAAGACGCAGCCGAACTGCCTCATCTTGCCGCACCATCTGCAGCCGCCGCACCACGCGAGGTCTTCCTGTACTTCATCAGCGCCGCCAAGCACCGCAACCCCGCAGCGGCACGCGAACTGCAGCGGTTGATCGACGCAAACTGAAGCCCGCGGCGCGGCGCAAACGTCCCGCATCGGCGACAATACGCCGATGCCTACCAACGACACCCGCAAGGCCCTGTTGCAGATCCATTTCTGCGTTCTGCTATGGGGCGTCACCGCCATTCTTGGCAAGCTGATCACCCTGCCCGCGTTGCCGCTGGTGTGGTGGCGGATGTTGCTGGTGGTGGCGATGCTGGCGCTGCTGCCACGGGTCTGGCGCGGGCTGTCGGGCTTGAACCCGCGGCTGGTGCTGGGCTATGCCGGCATCGGCGCACTGGTGGCGCTGCACTGGCTTACCTTCTACGGCGCGGTGAAGCTGGCCAATGCCTCGGTTGCAGCCACCTGCATCGCGCTGGCGCCGGTGTTCACCGCCATCATCGAGCCGTGGATTGCGCGGCGTCCGTTCCAGATGCGCGAATTGGCGCTGGGCGTGGTGGTGCTGCCCGGTGTCGCATTGGTGGTTGGCGGCGTGCCCGATGGCATGCGACTGGGCGTGGCAGTCGGTGCCGCGTCCGCATTGCTGGTGGCGCTGTTCGGTTCGCTCAACAAGCGCATGGTCGGCCACGCCGATCCGTTGACCGTCACTGCGGTGGAACTGGGCGCGGGCACCTTGACCCTGACGCTGTTGGCTCCGGTATTGCCCTTCCTGCTGCCAGCCTTGGCCAGCGATCTGTGGGTGCTGCCCAACCTGCACGACGGCCTGTTGCTGCTGGCCCTGTCCGGCCTGTGCACGCTGCTGCCGTTTGCGCTGGCGCTGGTAGCACTAAGGCACTTGAGCGCCTACACCACGCAGTTGGTCACCAACCTGGAACCGGTCTACGCGATCGTGCTGGCGATGCTGTTCCTTGGCGAGCAGCATGAGCTGACGCCGCAGTTCTATCTGGGCGTGGCGATCATTCTCGGTGGCGTGTTCCTGCATCCGCTGTTGAACCGCCTGCGGCCGGCTACGGCAAGCACCGGCCAGGCCTGATCGCTAGTCGTCATGTAGCCCGGGTAAGCGCAGCGCACCCGGGAATCAAATGGCCGCGCGGCCAACATATTCCGTCGATACGACGTCCTTGGCCCAAGCGCTCGGTAGGTGTCTGAGGCGAGCCC
>NZ_JBRREC010000110.1:0-14120 GCF_056760015.1 Stenotrophomonas sp. STEN029
GGCTCTAGCTCTGGCTCTAGCTCTGGCTCTAGCTCTGGCTCTGGCTCTGGCTCTAGCTCTGGCTCTAGCTCTGGCTCTGGCTCTAGCTCAGGCTCAGGCTCTAGCTCTGGCTCTGGCTCTGGCTCTGGCTCTTGCACCCAGCAAAGGGCAAAAGCCAGAGCGATTCCCGCCTACGCGGGAATGACAATTCACTATTTTTTGGGGCCAACCTCTACCTCGGCCCCGCCTGAACCAAAAGCCAAAGCAATTCCCGCCTACGCGGGATGACGGTTCATTATTTTGAGGAATGGCCCTGAAAGCCTTGCCGCCTCTGGCGCTTTTTCCCGACCTGCCTAAGCTGGCACAGCCCCGCCCGACCCGAAAACCCATGCGCCAACGCCGTTACCTGCAACTGGACGTCTTCGCCGCCCGCCCCGGCAGCGGCAACCCGCTGGGTGTCATCCTCGACAGCGATGGCCTGGATACCGCCGCCATGCAGGCCCTCGCCGCCTGGCTGAACCTCTCCGAGACGGTCTTCTTCCTGCCGCCGGATGATGGCGCCAGCTACCGCATCCGCATCTTCACCCCGAGCAGCGAACTGCCCTTTGCCGGCCATCCCAGCGTCGGCGCGGCGTGGGCGGCGGTCACCTCGGGTCTGGCGACGCCAGGTGACGACCAACTGCTGCAGCAATGCGCAGCCGGCCTGCTACCCGTGCAGGCAAGCGGCCCGCGTGACGCCCCCACCATCCTGTTGGCCAGCCCACCTGGCCGGCAGCGGCAGACCGCGCCGGGCGTCGTGCCGGAACAGCTGCAGGCCTTGCTCGCGCCGGGATATGCCCCCGAACTCTGGGACAACGGACCGGGCTGGTGGTTGCTGCCGGCGCGTGACGCCGACAGCGTCCGTGCACTCGTTCCGGACATGCCTGCAATCGCCGACTGGAGCAATGCCACCGGCGCGACCGGCGTTGCGGTGTTCGCTGCCGAGAGCAGCCCAGACCACGCACTGGTGGTACGTGTGTTCTGTCCCGCAGATTCGGCGAGCGTGCCCGAGGACCCCGTCACAGGCAGTGCCAATGCGCTGATTGCCGCATGGCTGCAGCAACACGGGCAACTACCCAATGCTGATGGCAATTACGTGGCCAGCCAGGGCCGGGAAGTGGGGCGCGATGGTCGCGTCCAGCTATCAATCGACACGCAGGGCACGGTCTGGATCGGCGGCCAGGTCCAGCCGGTTATCGCAGGACAGGTGCACTGGTAAGCTGCCCAGCCGTCGTCTGGAACCGATCCGCAATGTCTGTTCGCCGTTATCTGCAGTTGGACGTGTTCGCCGCCCGCCCGGGCACCGGCAACCCGCTGGGTGTCATCGTCGACAGCGAAGGCCTGGATGATGCCGCCCTGCAGGCCATCGCCGCCTGGCTGAACCTGTCCGAGACCATTTTCTTCCTGCCGCCCGATGAAGGCGCCAGCTACCACATCCGCATTTTCACCCCGAAGGGTGAGCTGCCCTTCGCTGGCCATCCCAGCGTCGGTGCCGCCTGGGCCGCGGTGGAACTCGGCCTGGCCACACCCGACGACAACGGCCAGCTGATCCAGCAATGCAAAGCCGGTCTGCTGCCAGTACGGGTACAGGGCGGTCGTTGGTTCCGCCAGATCCATGTGCGCAGCCCGCAGGCGGAACGCCGTGATACCACCCTCGACGCCCTTCCTGAAGGTCTGGCAGCACTGGCCAAGCCTGGCCACAGCCCGGAACTCTGGAACAACGGCCCGGACTGGTGGCTGCTGGAGGCCGGCAGCGAGGCCGCCCTGCGTCGCTACAAGCCGGAGCTGGCGGCGATTGCTGCCATGCCGGGCCGCGGCAAGCTGGCGGTGTATGCACCGGCTGACCGACCGGATGTGGGCTACCAGTACGTGGTGCGCGCCTTTGCGCCCGGTGTCGGTGTCAACGAAGACCCGGTAACCGGCAGCGCCAACGCGCTGGTTGCCGCACAGCTGTTGGCGCAGGGCCGGATCAAACCCTTCCAGCAGTACCTGGCCAGCCAGGGCCGTGAGCTCGGCCGCAATGGCGAGGTACGGGTGGAAGTGGATGCGGACTCCAACATCTGGATTGGGGGTGAAGTGCAACAGGTTATTGCTGGGCAGATTGAGTGGTGACAGGCATCCAACAAAGGGCGCCGCGATCCGCTCTTTCTTCTCCCGCAGGCGGGGTTAAGAACAGGCGTTCACGAGCCAAAGGCTCGTGACTGTTCGTACGCCCTGCGTGCTACGCAGGGCCGGGGCGCGGAGCGAGGTGCCCCGAAGGGGCGGATGAGGGGAAGCGTGCGAAGCACGCATGCCTTTGATTTCGCCTTTGCAGACAGCAACAACCCAAAAGCACCAAGCAAGCGGACTTCGTCCGCCTCCCCTCACCCCAACCCCTCTCCCGCAAGCGGGAGAGGGGCTAAGGCAAAAGCCAACTGCAACGGCCCAAACCAAGGCAACAGCCACGGCCACGGCCAAAGCCAAGGCAACAGCAACTGCGACTGCGACTGCGACTGCGACTGCGACTGCAGCAGCAACTGCAACTGCAACTGCAACTACAACAGAACAGCCTCACAGCACTCGGACTCTCCCATGACCACCCGCCGCTTCCTGCAACTCGACGTATTCGCCCCGCGCCCCGGCACCGGCAACCCGCTGGCCGTGGTCCTCGATGCCGATGGCCTGGACGATGCCGCCATGCAGGCCATCGCCCGCTGGACCCGCCTGCCCGAAACCACCTTCATCTTCGCCCCGACCAAACCCGGCACCAGCTACGGCATCCGCATGTTCGCCCCGCAGAAGGAGGTGCCGTTCGCCGGCCATCCCAGCGTCGGCAGCGCGCATGCCGTGCTTGAAAGCGGAGTGGTGGCAGCCATCGACGGACAGCTGGTACAGGACGGCATCGCTGGCCAGTTGCCTTTGCAGATCAGCGAACACGACGGCATCCGCACCATCGCCATCCGCACCCCGCGCGCCTCGGTGGCCGAGATCGTCACTACTGACGATCCACGCCTGCAGCCGGCCATCACCGGCTGGTCGCTGGGCACGCTGCCACCGGCCTTGATGGATGGCGGCCGCCGTTGGTGGGTTGTTGAAGTCGCTGATGAGCCCGCACTTCGCGCACTCAATCCGGTTTGGGACGCGATCGCCACGCTCGCTGAATCCACCGGCGCGATGGGTGTGTTCGCCTATGCACGCACTGCTGGCGACAACTACCAACTGGTGGTCCGCGCCTTCGTAGGCAATGGCCGTCGTTTTGAAGACGCCGCCTCCGGCGCGGCCAACGCAGTACTGGCCGCTTGGCTGGACGAGCGCGATGCCCTGCCCGGCGTGGACAAGCGCTACACCGCCAGCCAGGGCCGCGAAGTCGGTCACGATGCCCTGCTGGAACTGCGCATCGACGAGCACGGCGATGTCTGGTCCGGCGGGCAGGTGCAGACGGTGATCCGCGGAACCATTGATTGGTGACGCGGTCAGAGTCTCACCAATAGCCGATCACGACACGGAGTTCGGAATGCGCAGATGGATCTCACTGCTGATGCTGTTGTTCGCCTTCACCGCGTGCGCTGCGCAAGCTTCGGCGCAGCCGACAAAGGCGTTGTTCGTTGGCAACAGCCTCATCTACGTGGGCAACCTGCCAGCAACCTACGCTGCGCTCAGTGCCGCCAATGGCCATCCGCTGCAGAGCCAGATGATCGTCGAGGGCGGCGCGCTACTCGACGACCGGCTTGCAGATGGCTCGGTTCAACGTGCACTGGCCGAGCATCGCCCGCAACTGTTGGTTCTGCAGGAGCAAGGCGGTGCCCTGCTGTGCTGGCCCGACGAAGCCGCCTGTACGAAATCGCAGGCGGCGATCAGGGCACTGGCAAAGGCCGGCAGCGACGCCGGTGCGCGTGTCCTGCTGCTGGGCAGCTACCAGGCACACCCGGCAGCATCTGCCCGCCTGATCGCCAAGGAAGCAGCCGCCGCCGAACAGGCCGGCATTCCTTATGTGGCAATCTCCGAAGCCCTGCGTAGCGCCTCGGCCGCAGCCCCCGACCTGCAGTGGTATGACGCCGACGGCATGCACCCGGGCCCGGCGCTGACCCTGCTTGATGCCATCCAGCTCTATCGCGCCATCCACGGCCACCTGCCTGAGCGCGGCTTCTCGGTGGCGGCACCGATCTATCTACCCAAAAGTGGCCTGGACGCCGACCTGCGCGATGCCGATGCTGCTGCACCGCTCGCCGATACACCCACCCAAATCCACTACCCGGATGCGATGATCCAGCGCATCAACGCGCTGCTGCCATCCGCGCAGCCCTGACAACGAACTCGCCATGCCCCATCTGACCATCGAATACAGCAGCAATCTCGCCACCGCCATTACCCCGGCGGCGCTACTCACCCTCAACCATGCGCTGCTCCGCACCGGCCAGTTCGAGGAAGCCGACATCAAATCGCGTGCGCTGGCGTTTGATTGCGTCGCGATCGGCACCACCGACAGCCCGCGTGGCTTTGTGGCCGCGCGCCTGGCGATACTCAGTGGTCGCAGCAGCGAGATCAAACGCGATGTTGCCAACGTACTGCTGGAAGCACTTGGATCACTCATTACCGCCGGTGGACTGGAGCTGCAGATCAGTGTCGAGATCGTGGATATCGATCGCGACAGCTACGCGAAAACGTTCACGGCCTGATCCTGCGGTCACCGCAGCGTCAACACATCATCGGCGATGCAACAACAAACCGTAAGCGATGCCAAGCATCGGCGCGAATGCCGGACTGATTCCGCCAGGCTCCTGAACCCAAGCCCCAAACGGACACTTGCCATGACAACCACGCACTTCCATTCGGTGTCGCCATTTCTCGGTGTCGAAGACCTGTCCGCAGTCCTGGCGTTCTATCGCGACAAGCTTGGCTTCTCGCTGGCATGGGAATGGGGTGATCCCGCTGAAATGGCCTCTGTCTGCCGCGACGAGGTGGAGCTGACCCTGGTCACCCGTAGCGATGCCAGACCCGGTGGAATCAGCAGGTTGTACCTGCACATCGACGGCATCGACGACTATCACGCGCAGCTGCTGGCTGCCGGCGTTGCCATCACCGTTGCCATTGGCGACCGGCCGTATGGCATGCGCGATTTCAGCGTCACCGATCCTGCTGGCAACGTGCTGTGTTTCGGGCAGGCGTTGCCGCAGCCGGTGGGGGTTGTGGGAATGGCGTAAGCCGTGAAGCTCGTACCGGGACAGGCAGGTCAACAACTGCAATCGCAAATGAAGCGGTTGCAGTTGGATCATCAGCTTCGCGGCTTACGCCGCTCCCACAGCCCGGGCTGGCTTTTTTGCGATCTGATAACCCAGCCACGCAAATGGCAGGTAGGCCAGCAGTACGTCCAGCACCTCGAACCAGCGTGGTGCTGGCAGCATGAAGCAGCTGGCGATGCCGCCGGCCAGGAACAGCAAGCCGATCAGCAGTGCCGGCACTTTACTGACTCGGCCAACAATCCAGGTTGCCAGCAACGCACCCGCAAAGGTGCCCAATGCATGGGCGAGGAAGGGGAACAGGAAGTGGCGGGCTTCGAACATGGGCATTGCGGCTTGCAGGCCTTCCGTGGTGCTGGTATCCGCACCCGCTGGCGGTGGTATCAACTGGCCACCGAGCAGGATCAGCCCCATGTTCACCGCGCTGCCAGCGATCAAGCCCAGCACCACCGCCAGCAAGCCTCTCAGGAATGCGCGCATCACCCTCTCCCCACCCGTCCGATGATGGGCTGAGTATGATCCAAGCCTTGCCTAGGCGCTCATTTTGTTTCTGGAGATACGCGTGTCCCACCGCCCCCTGCAGACTTATCAGGGCAGCTGCCATTGCGGCGCTGTCAGCTTCCGCATTCAGACCGACTTCCCGGAACTCACCACCTGCGATTGCTCGATCTGCCGGCGCAAGAACGCGTTGATGGTGAAAGTGCATGAATCCGCGTTCGAGCTGCTGTCCGGGCAGGAGGCGCTGGTGGAGTACCAGTTCCACACGATGACCGCGCACCACTATTTCTGCGGTACCTGCGGTATCTATCCGTTCCACCGCAAGCGGGTCACCCCGGACTGCTACGGGGTGAATGTGTTCTGCCTGGAGGAGTTTGATCCGGCGGGGATTCCGGTTAGGGCGACCGTGGGCGCGGGGATGGTCTGATCGGGCATCTGGAATTAGCGCTCGCTTTGGCTTTGTCTTTTTGCTCCGATGCCGTCATTCCCGCGAAGGCGGGAATCGCTCTGCTCCTGGCTCCTGGCTCTTATGCTTATGCTTTGGCTTTGGCTTTGGCTTTGGCTTTGGCTTTGGCCGTGGCCGTGGCCGTGGCCTTGGCCTTGGCCGTGGCCCTTTCCCTTCTCCCGTTTACGGGAGAAGGTGCTCCGCAGGAGCGGATGAGGGCGGCTTTTGGCTTCCAGCCCCTGCTTTGCCCGCAGCACTACCAAAGCAGAGCGCAACTGCAGGTTGCTTTGCACGCACCCTCACCCCAACCCCTCTCCCGGAGGGAGAGGGGCTTCAAGCAAAACTCAACGCCAGTTGTAGTTGAACGAAACACCAATGATGCGTGGGTCGTTGTAGACCGCCGCCATATAGTTCTCGATCACACCCTTGAGGTTCTTCTCGTTGGTGATGTTGCGGGCGAACGCCGCCACTTCCCAGGCACCGTAGCCGCCGGTATAGCCAACGCGCAGGCCACCTTCGAAATTGCCCTTGGAGTAGAACTCCTTGCTGTCGTACAGCACGAACTGGGTTTCGCCCTGCTTGTTCCAATCCGTTGAGAAGAACACCGCGCCATCATCACCCACCGGAATGTCGTAACGCGCGGCCAGGTTCAAGTTGTACTTGGGTGCGTTCGGCAGCGGGTTGCCGTCGATCTGGGCGTAGACATTGCTGCCGATCTTGATGGTCGGGTCGTTGACCGTGCACACCACCACGCCGTTCAACGCACAGACCTGCGCATAGACGCGCTTGTCCTGGATCTCGCTATGCAGCAGGCTCAGGCCGGCCGTCAGCGACAGGTTCGGGATCGGGCGCCAATCCATGTCGGCTTCCAGGCCGTAGGCGCGCGCCTTGTCGGCGTTGAACAGCACGCCATTACCGTTGGAATCGTTGCCGTTGAGCTGGATGTCGTTGACCGTATAGGTAAAGCCGCTGACATTCAGACGCAGGCGGTTGTCGAACAGGCTGCTCTTGATGCCGGCTTCCCAGGACAGGATGGTCTCCGAATCGGCGGTGGTGAAATCGGCGTTGAATACCGCCGAGCGGCCCTGGATGGTCGGGCCACGGAAGCCACGTGCCACGCGTGCGTACAGGCTCAGCTCCGGGCTGACTTCATACATCGCGCTCAGGTCCCAGCTCGGCTGGGTGTCCGACATCTCGACGTTATGGCGGCCCTTGTAGGTGACCAGACCGGCAGCGGTGTCGGCGGTCTTCAGCAGGCGCGTGCTCTTCTCGTCCTTGGTCGCACGGATACCAGCGGTCAGCGTCAACGCATCGGTGGCCTTCCAGCTCACCTGGCCGAAGCCTGCCCACGAGGTATTGATGTTGCGCAGGCGCACCCAGTTGTTGGGATTGCGCGCAGGTGCGTTGAGGAACCAGGCGCGCTGGTAGAAATCGGTGGTGTCGCGGCCATCGAAGTAGAACGCGCCAACCTGCCATGACAGCGGATCGGTGGCATTGGAGGCCAGGCGCAGCTCCTGGGTGAACTGGTCCAGATCCTGCACCTGCCCCATCGACTGACCGTAACCATTGGGCAGGCCATTGACCGGATAGTTCGCCGCGGCACCGCCGTCGGTATCGCCACGGCTGTAGCCGGAGGTGGTCTCGTAGGCGCTGATCGAGGTCAGCGTGGTGTTGCCGAAGTCATAGATGGCCTTCAGCGAGCCACCGTGGGTCTTGTAGGCCTGCGGGTTGTTGTCGGCCTCGTCGAAGGCAACCTTGTCGCGCGGCACGTCAGTGCGATTGCTGCCCTTCACCAACGCATTGCGCAGGAACAGGGTGGAGGTGCCTTCATAGTCACGGGTATGCACGGAACCGAGCAGCGAGAACTGTTCGTTCGGCTTGTACAGCAGCTGCAGGCGCAGGTTGCGATCGTCGTAGCCGCCCATGGTGTCGTTCTTCGGCGTCACCGTGCCATCGGCGCTGGGGCCGCGATAGGTGTTGTCCACCCAATCGTCGCGGTGCTGATACAGGGTCGACACACGGTAGGACAGCACGTCATTGATCGCGCCGCCCATGCCACCGTCGATGGCGACCGTGTTGTAGCTGCCGTAGCTGACATTCACCCGGCCGCTCGGTTCCTGACTGGGCTTGGCGGTATCGAACTTGACGATGCCGGCGGTGGTGTTGCGGCCGAACAAGGAGCCCTGCGGGCCGCGCAGCACTTCCACCTGGTCCACGTCGTAGACCGGGTTGGACTTGAGCACCACGTGTTCCAGCACCACGTCGTCCTGGATGATGGAGACCGGCTGCGAGGCGCCGAGGTAGAAGTCGATGTTGCCGAGGCCGCGGATGTAGAAGCGCGGGAAGATGCGCCCGGTGGTGGTCTCGGCATAGAAGCTGGGAACGCGGCCAGACAGCGCCAGTAGCGTATCGTCCGCACCTTCGGTATAGCTGCGGAGGGCTTCACCCTGCACCACGCCCACCGACACCGGCACGTCCTGCAGGTTCTGCTCGCGGCGCTCAGCGGTGACGGTAATGGTGTCCAGCGCCGTGGCGGCGCTGCGCGCCTCCGCCGGCGCGGCATCCTGGGCCAGCGCGGTCTGTGCGGCCAGCGGCAGGATCAACAACGCGCAGGCCTGGGCCAGCAGCGAGCGACGCGGAAAATGATGGGTGGTACGGGTGACTGCAGAAGTGATGCGGTGACGCTGCATGGAATGGCCTTGGTTGGCAGTTGATGATTGCGCCTAGCCCGGACAGGGCCAATGACGCGGCATGAGGCGCGCAGATCATCACCGCACAAGGTTGCAATTCGATGGCATTACCAGCGGACAACCCCGGAAAACCAAACGCCAGCGCAGGAGCCGATTGCTCCCACGCTGGCAATGACACGCTTCAATCAATTCCCGCGCAGCAAGCGCTCAGCGCAGCTGGTCTTTCAGGAACAACCAGGTGATCAAGGTCGCATCCGGTCCCTGCGGATCGGTAAACGGCAAGCCAGACATGCTGCCGCTCCAGGCATGGCCCATGCCATGCACGAGATAGTCCTGAACCAGGGTCTTGCCACCGTAGGTGTAGTTCTTGACCGTGTACGCGCGCCCACCCGGCACCTGGCCGGCAACCGTGCTGGTCGGCACGTACTTGACCGAATCATTGTCCAGTCCATCATCAGCCAGATCATTGGTCTGCAGGAACTGCCGCACCGCCTGCTGGCCGTTCACCGGATTGACCGTTGCATCGGCGCTGCCATGGAACACCAGCACCGGCAACGGACGCGGCGACGGCGAGCCCGAGCACTGCCAGGCAAGCTTGCCATTGCTTTCCGGTGAATAGATGCTGCCGGCCAGCAGTGCATAAGCGCTGCCGGATACCGTGGTCGCGCCCTTGTACATGCCGCCGGAATGGATGGCTCCCGCAGCGAACACATCCGAATAGCAGGCGAGCATGATCGAGGTCATCGCGCCGCCAGCGGAAATGCCGGTGACGTAGACCCGGCGCGGATCGACGGCGTAGTCGGCCTTCACCGCATCGACGATCCCGGCCAGGATCGAGGCCTCACCACTGCCACGTGCCTGGTTGATCGGCAACTGCCAGTTCCAGCAGCGGGTCGGGTTGGAGGTAACGTTCTGACGCGGATAGACCACGATGAAGCCCTCGACATCGGCAACATCATTGAAGCCAGAGGCTTCACCCATCAGGTTGGGCCCGTTGACGCAGCCGTGCAGCACCAGCACCAGCAGCACCGGCAGCGGCTTGCTTGCCTCATAGCCCGCCGGCACCCATACCTGATACTCGCGGCTACCGAAAAGGTTGCCATACAGACCGAAATCCCAATGGCCTGCAGCGCTTTGCGCAAACGCGCTGCCCGGCGCCAGCCAGCTACACAGCAGAAATAGAACAGCCTTGATTGAAACGATTCCAGATTTCATAGCCAGATCCTCATGCGTGAGTCGTGGATGAAGTCGTACCGGAAATCCTCGTGGACCAGCCTTCCAGAGGGTGTTGCGACGCCGCTGTCAAACCCAGCCGGTGGCGTAATAGATGCCGATCACCACGAACACCGCCAGGGTCTTGATGATGGTCACGGCGAAGATGTCCTTGTAGGCCTGGCGATGGGTAAGCCCGGTCACCATCAACAAGGTGATCACGGCGCCGTTATGCGGCAGGCTGTCCATGCCGCCGGAGGCCATCGACGCAACCCGGTGCAGCACTTCCATCGGGATGCCGGCCGCCTGCGCGTTCTCGATGAAGGTCTCCGACATCGCCGCCAAGGCGATGCTCATGCCGCCGGAGGCGGAGCCGGTGACGCCGGCCAGGCCGGTCACCGTAACGGCTTCATGCAGCAGCGGGTCCTTGATCGAACCCAAGGCATTGGCCACCACCATGAAGCCCGGCAATGCGGCGATCACCGCACCAAACCCGTACTCCGAGGCAGTGTTCATCGCGGCCAACAAGGCGCCACTGATCGCGGTCTTGGTGCCATCGGCAAACTGGGTCACCACCGGTCGCCAGGCCAACAGCATCACCGACAGGATGCCCACCAGCAGCGCCCCCTCCACCGCCCAGATCGCAGCGATCTTCGGCACTTCCTGCACCACCGGCGCCGACTTGCCGAGGATGGACGGCACGAAGCTGTGCTCGGCGCCATACCAATGCGGAATGCCCAGGGTGAACAGCTTGTTCGATACGAACACCAGCAGCAGCGGCAACACCGCGATACCCGCATGCGCGAGGTTGGTACCAGTGAACGGCACCGGCTCGTTGACCAGCGTTGCCGGGTCGCCATAGCCCTCGCCATTACGCACGGCAACGCGACGGCGCCACTCCAGGTAGGCCATGCCCACCGCCAACACGAAGATGCTGCCAAGCACGCCGAGCACTGGCGCGGCCCAGGTGTCGGTGCCGAAGAAGGTGGTCGGGATGATGTTCTGGATCTGCGGCGTGCCCGGCAACGCGTCCATGGTGAAGCTGAAGCCGCCCACGGCCAGCGTCGCCGGGATCAGCCGCTTGGGGATATTGCTCTGGCGGAACATCTCGGCGGCAAACGGATAGACCGCGAACACCACCACGAACAACGACACGCCACCGTAAGTGAGCAGGCCCGACACCAGCACGATCGACAGCATCGCCCGTTGCGGGCCGAACAGGCGGATCGCCGCGCCAACAATCGACTTGGAAAACCCGGACAGCTCGATCAGCTTGCCGAACACCGCGCCCAGCAGGAACACCGGGAAGTACAGCTTCAGGAAACCGACCATCTTGTCCATGAACAAGCCAGTGAACATCGGCGCCACCAGCGACGGGTCGGTCAGCAGCACCGCGCCGAGCGCGGCGATGGGCGCGAACAGGATCACGCTGTAACCGCGGTAGGCCACCAGCATGAGGAAGCCCAGCGCTGCAAGTACGATCAGTAACGACATACGGCGCTTCCGAGTGGAGAGGCGCCCAGTATCCTGATCTGATGGCCGCTGCCGACTGGACCTAGGTCCACTCGCTGGTGCACACCTGCGTCGCTAGCCTTGGCTCCGAGGGTGGCATGCGGCCATCTACAACGCACTTGCCTGGGGAGGACCGAATGAAGCGGAATTGTTTGAGCCTGATGATCGGCGCGCTGTTGGCCTCCGGGCCGGTATTGGCACAGGAAGCACAACCGGCTGCGGCGACGGAGGGCAAGGCCGCTTCGGCTACCAACCTGGACAGCATCACCGTCACCGCGCGCAAGCGCGAGGAAACCCTGCAGGAAGTACCGGTCGCGGTCACCGCCTTCACCTCCAAAGCGCTGGACAAGTTGAACGTGCAGGACATCGCCGATCTCGACTCGCAGGTACCCAACCTGACCATCTACGCGGCGCGTGGCGCCAGCAGCACGGTCACCGCCTACATCCGCGGCGTCGGCCAGTCCGATCCCACTTGGGGCGCGGACCCGGGCGTGGGCATCTATCTGGACGACGTCTACATCGCGCGCCCGCAGGGTGCCCTGCTGGACGTGTTCGACGTCTCGCGCATCGAAGTACTGCGCGGCCCGCAGGGCACGCTGTACGGCAAGAACACCATTGGTGGCGCGATCAAGTACATCTCGCGCGGCCTGCCCACGCAGGTCGAGGGCTATGCCCAGATCACCGCAGGCAACTACAACCAGCTGGATGCCAAGGCGGCCATCGGCGGCCCGCTGGGCGGCGCCGACAGCGGCCTGCGCGGGCGCATCGCCGTGGCCAGCATGAACCGCGACGGCTTCGGCGAGAACACCTACAACGGCCAGCCGATCAGTGACAAGCAGATCAATGCCGCACGCCTGAACCTGGGCGCCTATGCAGGCGACGACTTCGACGTGCAGTTTGCGCTGGACTGGATCGACGACCAGTCCGGCATGCGTGGCTCGAAGATGCTGGCACCGAACCCCTTCACCCCGGCCTACCCGCCGATGGATGACCGCTACGACATCCGCTCGGGCATGCAGAACCTCAACAGCGTCGAGACCAAGGGCGCCTCGGCCACGGTGAACTGGCGTCCGAACGATGACATTGCGCTGAAGTACGTGATCGCCAAGCGCGAGTCGGACAGCCACTCCAACATCGACTTCGACACCACGCCGGTCAAGCTGGCCGATGTCGGTGGCTTCTACGAGGACAACCAGGTCAGCAACGAGCTGCAGTTGAACTACGACGCCGGCGGCCGCGTGCGCGGTGTGGTTGGCCTGTACCAGTTCAGTGGTGAAGCTGGCGGACAGATCCGCAACAACTTCTTCAACCTGCAGTTCGGCGATACCCGCGGCAAGGTGCTGACCGACAGCATCGCGCTCTATGCGGACTGGACCTTCGACCTGACCAACAAGCTCAAGCTCGACGTCGGCGCCCGCTACACCGACGAGGACAAGCGTGCGGTCGTGTTGAACCGTTTCTACTCCGACGCGACCTTCAGCCGCCCGATCGCAGTCGCTGCGGACTTCGACAAGACCACCAACTTCAAGAACGTCTCGCCGAAGGTGTCGCTGGATTACCAGATCACCCCGGACATCATGGTCTACGGTCTGGCCACGCGCGGCTTCAAGTCCGGCGGTTACAACATCCGCGCCAACGCCGTGGCGGTGCCGCGCTCGGCCGAGCCCTTCGATGACGAGACCGTCGACAGCTTCGAGATCGGCAGCAAAATGGGCTTCCTCGACTCGCGCCTGTTCCTGAACCTGTCCGCCTTCCACAACAAGTACAAGGACATCCAGCTGTCGGTGTTCACCGGCATCGACACCAATGGCGACGGCGTCAACGATGCCTTCTTCGGCGACTTCACCAATGCCGGCAAGGGCACCGTCAACGGCCTGGAAATCGAATACCAGTACCTGCCCACCGCGCACTGGCTGATCTCCGGCAACCTGGCCTGGCTGGACACCAAGTACGACGAGTACATGGACCGTGGCGTCAACGTTGCCAAACAGATGAAGTTCACCAATGCGCCGGATTTCTCGGGTGCACTGAACGTCGAATACCGCACCGAGCTGGCCAATGGCAGCAACCTGTCCGCACGCGTGGGCTATAGCTACCAGAGCGAAGTGTGGCCGACCACCGACCTGAGCCCGGTGATCCGCCAGGACGGCTACGGGCTGGTCAATGCCGGCGTGATCTGGAAGCTCAATGACGCCTGGACCTTCTCGCTGCAGGGCACCAACCTGGCCGACAAGGAATACCGCACCACCGGTTACAACATCCCGGCAGTCGGCACCCTGATCGGCTTCTATGGCCCGCCGCGCCAGTACAGCCTCAGCGTCCGCTACGATTTCTAGGAAACACCTGCATGACCCAGTCTTACGATGATCTGTACTGGAGCAGCAACGATGGCCTGCGCCTGCACGCGCGCGACCATGCACCGGCCCGGGGGGGGGGGGGGGGCCCCCCCCGCGGGGGGGGGGGGGGGGGCCGGCCCCCCCCAACACAGCCGGAGGGACACCAGGGGCCAGCGACACCCCCGCGGGGGGG
>NZ_JBRREC010000111.1:0-14110 GCF_056760015.1 Stenotrophomonas sp. STEN029
CCCCCCCACCACGCGGCCCCTCACTGGCTATTTTTCATACCCCCCACGTGTCGGCCGTACCCTGGGGGGCCGGGGGGCCGCTGGGGTTGGGGGGGGGGCGTCCGCCGCGAAGCCGATAGCAATGAAGTTGCCAGCATCTCCAGATTGGAGTGATCACCAGCTTCGCGGCTGACGCCGCTCCTACAGCGGTTGGCCAGCCGGTAAAGCTCCAGCCGAGCGTGATGCAGCTTGTAGGAGCGGCGTGAGCCGCGAAGCCGATAGCAATGAAGTTGCCAGTATCTCCAGCTTGGATTGATCATCAGCTTCGCGGCTGACGCCGCTCCCACATTGGTCACTCCTAACGTCCCAGCGGAGCATGGCTCCGGTCTACCAAAACGCACTGCTCAGGATGCAGGTCGTACCTGCACAACGCAGAGACTGCCTGGCCATTTATCCAAATGACCTCCTGTTTTTTTTGTGTAGACGCCTGTTAGAAGTACATGAGTTTCCGGGTCGGCTTGGAGAGGTGAAAGGCCATCAATCCAAATGCCTTTGGTGTAATCACGCGCGTAGATATCAACGCCTGCATCCGAATACAGCGCGGAGTATTCGAAGCCATGTGAGTAATACCCCGAAACAGAGACAGCACGCCCTTCGTACTCCTGGCCGTTTGTGAGGAGCTCGCCGAGGGAAACGGGTTGAGCAACACCGATGTGGCGCTCACAAAAGCTGTTGACCGCAGGTGCGGCTTGTTTCATCGCTGGCGGCGGCGGACAAGCGCAGGCTGACAGCAACAGAGAAGTCAGAGCAAGCGGGAGGAATCTCATGTCCCACCGGTTCCTGTCGGCTCGCCATATAAACGCTGCGCTGACTGGAACAAGATCCAACTCGTGGCGATGAACTTGTCCCCACCCTGCGGGCGATTGCCGCGATGGGTATGGGTGAATGCCGTAGGCGCGATCAACAGGCTGCCAGTGCGCGGTACCACCTTGCGCTGCTGGAACAGGAATTCGGTTTCGCCCTCTTCAAAACCGTCGTTGAGATATAGCGTCCACAACAGGTGCCGGTGCAGGGTTTCGCCGCTGGGGTCGCGCGGGAACAGCTCGCAGTGCCAGTAGGGATAGCCGCCCTCGCCCGCCGTATACCACTGCAGGTTGATCGCGCCGGGGCGCAGGCAGGTGCGCGCGAGCTCGGATAGCGCGGCATCGTCCATACCCTGGAAATCATCTGCGCTCAGGCGGCGCGCTTGGCCTTGCGCATCGGGTACCTGCAGCATCAAGGGCGAAATCAGCACCTGTGGATAACGCCGTAGGTACTGCAGCATGCCGTTGAACACCGCCTGCTGCAGGCGCTGTTCGACATCGCGCCAGCCGTCGTTACCGCTGATGCGCAGATCGTGGCTGCGCTTGAGTTCGGGGAACACGCCGCTGCCAACCTGGCCGGGTTTGAGCTGGGTGCTGTGGCGCAGACGTTCGACGATGACCGCGCAGTCGTCGGCGGACAGGGCGTTGTCGTAGACCTCAATGAAATCAACAGCAGTCATCGGCAGCCTCGCAGTGCATGTCCGCCGATGGTGGCCTGAAGCGACCCGCATGTGTAGTGCCGAGCCATGCTCGGCAGAGGGGCTGTACCGGTAGTGCCCTTGCCGAGCATGGCTCGGCACTACAGGAGGGTTATCGGTAAAGCCGCTTTCCCGATATGGCTTGAAAGGCCGCAAAAGCCCCCCTCCCCAGCCCTCCCCTTGGCCTGCGGCCAAAGGGAGGGAGCAGACGGTCAGCCCTGCAGGTCGTGCTCGCGGTGGTAGCGGGTGGCTTCGGCGACTTCGTTCTTCGAGCCGAGAAACACCGGTACGCGCTGGTGCAGCTGGGTCGGGGCGATGTCGAGGATGCGCTCGCGGCCATTGGTGGCGGCGCCGCCGGCCTGCTCCACCAGCAGCGACATCGGGTTGGCCTCGTACATCAGGCGCAGCTTGCCGGCCTTGGACGGGTCCTTCTTGTCCCATGGGTAGATGAAGATGCCGCCGCGGGTCAGGATGCGATGCACGTCGGCGACCATCGAGGCGATCCAGCGCATGTTGAAGTCCTTGCCGCGTACGCCGTCCTTGCCGGCCAGCAGGTCAGCCACGTAGCCCTGCATCGGCGCTTCCCAGTGGCGCTGGTTGGACATGTTGATGGCGAATTCCTTGGTGTCGGTTGGCACCTGCATGCCGCGCTGGGTCAGCACGAACTCGCCGGTTTCGCGGTCCAGGGTGAAGGCGTGGGTGCCATGGCCGACGGTCAGGACCAGCATGGTGCTGGGCCCGTAGATGCAGTAACCGGCGGCGACCTGCTGGGTGCCCGGCTGCAGGAAGTGCTCGTCGCCCGGCTTATCCACACCCTTGGGCGAGCGCAGCACCGAGAAGATGGTGCCGACCGAGACGTTCACATCGATGTTGGAGCTGCCATCCAGCGGATCGAACAGCAGCAGGAAGTCGCCCAGCGGGTATTCCGACGGCACTGGCTGGCTGTGGTCCATTTCCTCGGAAGCGCAGGCGGCCAGATGGCCACCCCAGGCATTGGCTTCAAGCAGGATCTCATTGGAGATCACGTCCAGCTTCTTCTGCGCCTCACCCTGCACGTTGCCGGTGCCGGCATCGCCCAGCACGCCGCCCAGGGCGCCCTTGCTGACGGCGATCGAGATGCTGGTGCAGGCGCGGGCGACCACGGCCACCAGCTGGCGCAGGTCGGCGTTGATGCGCTTGGCATGCTGTTCTTCGATCAGGAAACGGGTCAGCGACGTACGGGACATGGACGGCAACTACCTTCAGACGAAAGGGGCGCTATTGTCGCGGCTGGCTCCACTTTTAGCGAGTCGCAGCCAGATTTTGTCTTCCTGTGGACAAATCTGGACAGCGCCTGCCGGCCAGAGCGGCGTGTACTGGTTCCGGCGATGAAAAGCCCGCCATGGCGGGCGCATCGGGGTTATCCACAAACGTTTGGGGATAACTCCAGATTGGAATGAGATGTGGATAAGTCCGTGGGTATTGGTTTTATCCACAGGCCTCGTACCATTCAGGGCCTTGCTGGAGAACACGATGGATTGGAACCAGGCCACACATGGTTTGTTGACCGCCCTGGGCATCGGCCTGCTGATCGGCGCGGTGCGCGAGCGTCAGCACGGCGGGCGCAAGAGCCTGCAGGCCGGGGTTCGCACGCATGCGCTGTCCGCCCTGCTGGGTGCGGCGGCACTGATGCTCGGTCAGGCGGTGTTCGTGGTCGCGCTGCTGGCGGTGGCGGCGCTGGCCTGGACCAGTTATCGCGTCACCTCGCGCGAAGATCCGGGCCTGACCGGCGAGATCGCCCTGTTGATAACTGTGTTGCTGGGTGGGCTGGGCATGCAGCAGCAGGCGCTGGCCGCGGCGCTGGGTGTGGTGGTGGCGATCCTGCTGTGGGCGAAGGCGCCATTGGCGCGGCTGAGCCGGGAGGTGATCAGCGATCAGGAGGTGCGTGACGCCCTGTTGCTGGCCGCCTGTGCGCTGGTGGTGCTGCCGATGCTGCCGGACAGCGCGGTTGATCCCTGGGGCGTGCTGGTGCCGTCCAAGCTGTGGCAGATTGTGGTGCTGGTGATGGGTGTGGGCATGCTCGGCCATATCGCGCTGAGGGCGGTGGGCGCGCGCTGGGGTCTGCCTGTAGCCGGGTTCTTTTCTGGCTTTGCTTCCTCGACTGCGGCAGTGGCCGGGTTTGGCCGCAGCAGCCGCGCCGCGCCGGCCCTGGTGATGCCGTCGGTGGCGGCCGCGCTGTTGGCGAATCTGGCCTCGTTGCTGTTGTTTGCTGCGGTTATCGGTACGAGTTCGGCGACGTTGTTGAAGGCTACGGCTTGGCCATTGGCGGCAGCGTGCCTGGTTCTGTTGTTGTGCTCGGCGCTGGGGCTGCGCCATGTGGCCGATGAAGCGGTGCCGCAGGGGCCGGCCAGCAAGGCCTTCCAGCTGAAGCACGCCCTGCTGATCGCACTGGTGATTGCGGTGGTGCTGTTGCTGTCCGAAGGGCTGCGGCAGTTGTTCGGGCAGGCCGGTGCCTTGGCCGGGGCGACCATTGCCGCCTTGGGTGAACTACACGCGGCGGCGGCGAGTATTGCCGGGCTTACGGCTTCTGGTGGGCTGGAATTGGCACAGGCGCGCTGGGGTGTGGTGGCGCTGTTGGCCTCGGCGTCATTGGCCAAGTCGGTGCTCGCGTTCGCCAGTGGTGGTGGGCGCTATGGGGCTGGCGTGGCGGTTGGGCTGGGGGCGATGGTGGTGACTGCAGTGGTGGTTACCTGGGTGGTGCCGGGGTAGCTGCGGGATATCCACAGGGGCTTGTGGATAAGGCTTTGGAGAAGCAGGAGCTGGAGCAACGGCACCCCTCCCCAGCCCTCCCCTGCGCTTTGCGCAAGGGAGGGGGCTAAGCTGCAGTTCGCGACATGGTGAGGGCTGCAGCTCAGCCCCCTGCCTTTGCCGCAGGCAAGGGGAGGGTTGGGGAGGGGGGCTTTAAAGCTCCAAAGCCTTTGTTCCACAACCTTATCCACAACCCTCAAGCCACAAAAAAGCCCGGGTTTCCCCGGGCTTTTCATTACATCAGCAGCAACGCTGCATCAGCCGCGGCTGACGTCGTAAACCGCCTTTGCCACGTAGTCCAGGTTGTTCTGGCTCAGCGCGGCAACGCAGATGCGGCCGGTGCCGACGGCGTAGATGCCGTAGTCGTCACGCAGCTTGTCTACCTGCGCCTTGCTCAGGCCCGAGTAGGAGAACATGCCGGCCTGCTGCTGGATGAAGCCGAACTCCGGCGCGCCCAGGGCGGCCAGCTTCTGCACCATGCCGGCACGCAGGGCGTGGATGCGCTCGCGCATTTCGGTCAGCTCGGCTTCCCACACGCCACGCAGCTCGCCACTGTTCAGCACGCCGGCGACAAGCGCGGCGCCGTGGGTGGACGGGCTGGAGTAGATGGTGCGGATGATGCGCTTGACCTGCGACTGCACGGCCTTGGTCGAGGTCGCGTCCGGACCCACCACCGACAACGCACCGACGCGCTCGCCGTACAGCGAGAACGACTTGGAGTACGAGTTGGCGACGATGAAGCTGTCGATGCCGGCATCGGCGACGATGCGCACGGCCTGGCCGTCCTGGGTGATGCCCTTGTCGAAGCCCTGGTAGGCCATGTCGATGAAGGGGAACAGCTGGCGGTCCTTCATCAACGCGGCAACCTGCTTCCACTGCTCGGTGCTCAGGTCGGCACCGGTCGGGTTGTGGCAGCAGGCGTGCAGCAGCACCACGGTGCCCGGCTGCAGCTTCTGCAGGTCGGCCAGCATGCCGGCGAAGTCCAGGCCGTGCGCGGCGTTGTCGTAATAGGTGTAATCGACCACGTCGAAACCGGCGGCACCGAACACGGCGCGGTGGTTTTCCCAGCTCGGGTTGCTGATGGCGATGGTGGCGTGCGGCAGCAGGCGCTTCAGCAGGTCGGCGCCGACGCGCAGCGCACCGCTGCCGCCAACGGTCTGCGAGGTCGCGACGCGGCCGGCGGCCAGCAGGTCCGACGCTTCGCCGAACACCAGCTTCTGGGTGGCCTGGGTGTAGGCCGGCAGGCCGTCGATGGGCAGGTAACCGCGCGGTTTGGCCTCGGCGGCCAGCGTCTGCTCGATCTGCTTGACGGCGCGCAGCAGCGGAATGCGGCCGCTCTCGTCGTAGTAGATGCCCACGCCAAGATTGACCTTGGTGGTGCGGCTGTCAGCGTTGTAAGCCTCGGTCAGACCCAGAATCGGGTCACCAGGTACCTGTTCCACGTTTGCAAAGAAGGACACGGCGATACTCGTATCAGTGGCGGGGAGTGGGGGTATTCGGCGCGGGATGCAGCAAAAACGCGCTCAGAACCGCATCATCGTAACAGGGCTGGAGCCCCGTGGCCGTAGGGTTTCAGCTGGAACTTCAGCGCGCGGGGCAATGACGCCGCTTCCGAAGATCGGGGATGATGGCCGGATGCGTACTTGTAATCGGTTTTTCGTGTTCTCGGGGCTGTTGGCAGCATGGCCGGCCATGGCCAATGGGCTGCCCGCCACCACCCTGGATCGGGTGCAGGTCCAGGCGGCCAAGGTCCACGCGGTGGACGATTTCGACCTGCCCTCCTCCAGCACCACGCTGGCGTTGGACGCCGACGGCAATGGCCGTGGCGCGCAGGTATCCGAAGTGCTGGGCGCCGTGCCCGGGCTGCTGGCACGTGATCGGCAGAACTACGCACAGGACACCCAGCTTTCGCTGCGTGGCTTTGGCGCGCGCTCCACCTTCGGCGTGCGTGGTGTGCGGCTGCTGGTCGACGGGGTGCCGGCGACCATGCCAGATGGCCAGGGCCAGCTCTCGCACTTCAACGTGTTCGGCGCCGACCGGGTGGAGGTGCTGCGCGGGCCGTTCTCGGCGCTGTACGGCAATTCCTCCGGCGGCGTGCTGCAGCTGTGGAGCGCGGACGGGCAGGACGGCGATCCGTGGCGGCTGCGCAGCAGCCTTGGCAGCAACAACACCTCCAGCACCGGCGTGCAGCTCAAGGGCTTGGCCGGGGCCATGCACTACAACGTGGCGGCCAACCATTTCCGTACCGACGGCTGGCGCGCGCACAGCGCGGCCCGGCGCGAATCGGTGAATGCACGGCTGGGCTTCGATCTGGCGGCAGGCCAGCGGCTGGAGCTGCTGTTCAACGGCTTCGATGCGCCACATGCACAGGACCCGCTGGGCCTGAGCCGGGAGCAGGTGCGCGAGAACCCGCGTCAGGCCACCGCCGTAGCCACCCAGTACAACACCCGCAAGTCGGTGCGGCAGACCCAGCTGGGCGCGGTCTACAGCGTCGAGCGTGATCAACAGACCTGGCGGCTGATGGGCTATGCCGGGCAGCGCGCGGTGGAGCAGTTCCTGGCGATCCCGCCGGGGCCGCAGAACAGTCCCCTGCATTCGGGCGGGGTGATCGACCTGGACAGCGATTACGGCGGCGTGGACGCGCGCTGGGCCTGGCACGGGCAGCTCGCCGGCAAGCCGCTGGAGCTGGTGATTGGTGCAAACGCAGACCGACAGCAGCAGCACCGGACCGGCTACGAGAACTTCATTGGTAGCACCCTGGGCATAAAGGGCCGGCTGCGCCGTGACCAGAACGACCGTGTGCAGAACATCGACCAGTTCGCCCAGGCCTGGTGGCAGTTCAGCCCGCGCTGGTCGGCATTGCTGGGCGCGCGCCATAGCGAGCTGCAGTTCCGTTCGCGCGACCGCTACATCACCGCCAGCAACCCCGACGACAGCGGCCGCCGCGACTACTCGGCGACCACGCCAGTGGCGGGCCTGGTGTTCCGCGCCAGCGACGAGCTGCGCCTGTACGCCTCGGCTGGCCGCGGTTTTGAAACGCCGACCTTCAACGAGCTGGGTTATCGCGCCGATGGCGGCGCAGGTCTGGCGCTGGATCTGGCCGCCGGCAGCACCCGCAACTACGAGATCGGCAGCAAATGGCGCGCGCAGAGCGGTGCGCGGCTGGAGCTGGCGCTGTTCCGCGCCGACAGTGAGGACGAACTGGCGGTGGCGACCAACAGCGGTGGCCGCAGCAGCTACCGCAACATCGGCGCGACCCGGCGGCAAGGTGTCGAGCTGAGCTGGCAGCAGCCGATTGTCGGCGACCAGCAACTGCAGCTGGCCTATACCTGGTTGCAGGCCAGCGTGCGCGAGGCCTACCTGACCTGTACCGGCCTGCCCTCGCCCTGCACCCAGCCGAGCAACCTGGTAGCGGCGGGCACCAGATTGCCGGGTGTGCCACGCCAGCAGCTGTTCGCGCGCTGGCAATGGCAGCCGGGGCCATGGCAGTGGGCGGCTGAAGTGGTGGCTGCCAGCGACATCGGCGTCAACGATCTGGGCAGCGCCAACGCAGCCGGCTATGGCCTGTTGAACCTGGAGATGGCGCGGCAATGGCGCACATCACGCGGGCCGCTGCGCGCCTTCGCCCGTGTGGATAACCTGCTGGGCCAGCGTTATATCGGCTCGGTGATCGTCAACGACGGCAACCAGCGCTATTACGAACCGGGCCCGGACCGTGCCTTTACCGTGGGCCTGCAATGGCAATGGGCGCGGTGAGCGGCTTGGTCGCAAGCTGAGCACGCGCTTTGCCCCCTCCCTTTCGCGTAGCGAAGGGGAGGGCTGGGGAGGGGTGCTTTTGCTTTTGCTTCCGCCTCTGCTTTTGCCGTCGCACCCAGCCCAACAACCATCTAAACACCCCGCTCACCCCCACCTAACAGCCCCGGGCGTAACTGTGAGCGCCCAACAGGGAGGGTTGTGCCATGTACCGCCCCGATCGCATCGAGCATCCCGCCGCGCCAACCTTGTTTGCTGCCGATCCCAAGCTGATGCGGCGTGGCCGGCTCAGGCGCAGCCAGCACGCTGCTGACGAAGTGGCGCAGGATTTCGTCCAGTACAGCCTCGACGACTATGCGCGGCGTCGGCGCGGCGCGCGCGGTTGGCTGGATCTGCAGCCGGCTTATGCATTTGCGCTGGCCACGCATGCAGCGGATTGGCCGCGTGGCAGCGGTGATACCGACGTGGAACTGGCCGAGCATTGGGAACAGGCACGCGGCGGCTCACGGCTGCGCTGGGAACAGGTGCGGGATCTTGTTGAAGATGCATGGCTGGCGCTGGACCGCATGCCGGTAGCAGCGGTGCACGCACGCTGACCAATGTGGGGCCGGGATGTAGTGCCGAGCCATGCTCGGCAGGGGCTTTCCCAGCAACATCAATTTTTGTGAGCGATGATCTGCCAGCCCATCAGCTTCGCGGCTGACGCCGCTCCCACAAAGCCGGTGTTGCTGCTGATGTAGTGCCGAGCCATGCTCGGCAGAGGCTTTCCCCGTAGCATGAATTTTTGTAGGCGATGATCTGCCAGTCCATCAGCTTCGCGGCTGACGCCGCTCCCACAAAGCCGGTATTGCCGCTGATGTAGTGCCGAGCCATGCTCGGCAAAACTTGCTTGACCACAAAAAAGCAACCCGACCAGCACACCCCGGGGGAGGTGCGGATGTGCTGGCCGGTCGCGGTCAGGCGTTGAAGTCCAGCACCACGCGGCCTTCAATCGCACCTTCATGCATGCGCTTGAACACGTCGTTGATGTTCTCCAGCTTGTCGGTGCTCACCGTCGCGGCGACCTTGCCATCGGCGGCGAACTGCAGCGACTCCTGCAGGTCCAGGCGGGTGCCGACGATGGAGCCACGCACGGTGATGCCGTTGAGCACCATGCCGAAGATGTCCAGCGGGAAGTCACCCGGCGGCAGGCCATTGAGCGAGACCGTGCCGCCACGCCGCACCATGCCCAGCGCCTGCTCGAAGGCCTTGGGCGATACCGCGGTAACAAGCGCGCCATGCGCGCCGCCGATCTCCTTCTTCAGGAAGGCGGCCGGATCAGTGTTGCGGGCGTTGACGGTGATGCTGGCGCCCAGGCGCTTGGCCAGGGCCAGCTTGGTGTCGTCGATATCCACCGCGGCCACGTTCAAGCCCATCGCCTTGGCGTACTGCACCGCCATGTGGCCGAGGCCGCCGA
Organism: Stenotrophomonas sp. STEN029; assembly: GCF_056760015.1. NCBI lineage: Bacteria > Pseudomonadati > Pseudomonadota > Gammaproteobacteria > Lysobacterales > Lysobacteraceae > Stenotrophomonas > Stenotrophomonas sp. STEN029. The sequence goes on from NZ_JBRREC010000111.1 coordinate 9,537, forward strand.
TACCTGAGATCGCCACCCAGTCGCCGGGCTTGGTGTCGGTGACCTTCAGACCCTTGTAGACGGTGACGCCTGCGCACAGGATCGGTGCGATCTCGACGAAGCCGACTTCCTTGGGCAGCAGGCCGACGTAATTGGCATTGGCCAGCGCGTACTCGGCGAAACCACCGTTCACCGAGTAGCCGCTGTTCTGCTGCGCTTCGCACAGGGTTTCCCAGCCACCCAGACAGTGCTCGCAGTAGCCACAGGCCGAATACAGCCACGGGATGCCGACGCGGTCGCCTTCCTTGATGTGGGTGACGCCCGCACCGACCGCGACCACGTGGCCAACGCCTTCATGGCCGGGAATGAACGGGGGATTGGGCTTCACCGGCCAGTCGCCTTCGGCGGCATGCAGGTCGGTGTGGCAGACGCCACAGGCTTCGATCTTCACCAGGATATCGCCAGCGGCCGGGCGCGGCACGGTGACTTCTTCGATCACCAGCGGCTTGCCGAATTCGCGGACTACTGCCGCCTTCATCGTCTTGTCCATCAATCGATCTCCTTTGCGGGGGATAAGTCCAGCTTGGCGCCAAGCTGGACTTGGCGCCTTGATCCAGATCACGCCCGGCCAGTCGCGGCCGGGTTGACCCGGGCCTGGTTCAGAAGAAGCCCAATTTCTTCGGCGAATAGCTGACCAGCAGGTTCTTGGTCTGCTGGTAATGGTCGAGCATCATCTTGTGGTTCTCGCGGCCGATGCCCGACTGCTTGTAGCCACCGAACGCGGCATGGGCCGGATAGGCGTGATAGCAGTTGGTCCACACCCGCCCTGCCTGTATTGCACGGCCCATGCGGTACAGGCGTGAAGCGTCGCGGCTCCACAGGCCGGCACCGAGGCCGTACAAGGTGTCATTGGCGATCTCCAGCGCTTCTTCCTCGGTCTTGAAAGTGGTCACCGACACCACCGGCCCGAAGATCTCTTCCTGGAACACGCGCATCTTGTTGTGGCCCTTGAACACGGTCGGTTTGACATAGAAGCCATCGGCGAGGTCGCCGCCGAGCTGGTTCTGCTCGCCACCGATCAGCACCTCGGCGCCCTCGGCCTTGCCGATCTCGATATAGGACAGGATCTTCTGCAGCTGCTCCTGCGAAGCCTGTGCGCCCACCATGGTGTTGGGGTCCAGCGGATTGCCCTGCTTGATCGCCGCTACCCGCGCCAGTGCGCGCTCGATGAACCTCTCGTAGATCGACTCCTGGATCAGCACCCGCGACGGGCAGGTGCAGACTTCGCCCTGGTTGAAGGCGAACATCACGAAACCTTCCACTGCCTTGTCGAGGAAATCATCGTCCTCGGCCATCACGTCGGCGAAGAAGATGTTCGGCGACTTGCCGCCCAGTTCCAGCGTCACCGGGATCAGGTTCTGGCTGGCGTACTGCATGATCAGCCGGCCGGTGCTGGTCTCGCCGGTGAAGGCGATCTTGGAGATGCGCGGGCTGCTGGCCAGCGGCTTGCCGGCTTCCAGCCCGAAGCCGTTGACGATGTTGAGCACGCCCGGCGGCAATAGGTCACCGATCACTTCCATCAACACCAGGATCGAGGCCGGGGTCTGCTCGGCAGGCTTCAGCACCACACAGTTGCCAGCGGCCAGTGCCGGTGCCAGCTTCCACGCCGCCATCAGCAGTGGGAAGTTCCACGGGATGATCTGCCCGACCACGCCCAGCGGTTCGTGGAAGTGATAGGCCACGGTGTCGTTGTCGATCTGCGACAGGCTGCCTTCCTGCGCGCGCAGCGCGCCGGCGAAGTAGCGGAAGTGGTCGGCCATCAACGGCACGTCGGCGTTGAGCGTCTCGCGGATCGGCTTGCCGTTGTCCCAGGTTTCGGCATGGGCGATCAGCTCGAGGTTTTCCTCGATGCGGTCGGCGATGCGGTTGAGGATGTTGGCGCGCTCGGTGGTGGAACGCTTGCCCCAGGCGTCCTTGGCGGCGTGCGCGGCGTCCAGCGCCAGCTCCACGTCTTCGGCGTTTGAGCGCGCCACCTGGGTGAAGACCTTGCCGGTGACCGGCGTGGTGTTGTCGAAATACTGGCCACTGCGCGGGGCCACCCATTCACCGCCGATGTAGTTGCCATAGCGGGCTTTGAACAGGGACTGCGGATCGGTGGCATGCGGTTTGGCGGACAGGACTGCGTTCATCTGTGGAATCTCCGGTTCAGCGGTGTGTGGGCCGCGTGTGTGGCGGTGGCTACAACAGGCGCAAGAGCGATGCCAAGTTCCGCCTGTTGCGTTGCGGCACGATGAAAAGCCACTGGCGGCGGAAATCCACGTGCAGATTTGCTGCGCTGCGAAACGGCAGGTGATTGCAGCGCCCGCTCCGGTGTGGTGTTAATCGGAACAGTGGTTTGAACAGCTGTCGCAAAATGCGACACAGGAGCGGTCATGGCACTGGCACTGCAACATCGCGTGGGCAACGCCCGCCGCTCGTTCTTCGAGCGCGGCACCACGCCCGTGGGCACCGTGCCCGACACCATCCTGCAGTCGTGGCGGCGCTGCCAGCGCAGCGGCTTGCTGGTGGATGCCGAACCTGCGCTGGAACCCCTGCCCGGCCACAACCTGCGCGAACTGCGCGAGCGCCATGAACGCTTGTGGCGGCTGGCGCGCGCCGAGCTGGATGGGCTGGCTGCACACACCGCCAGCACCGGCAGCATCGTGCTGCTGACCGACGAGAGCGGCTGGATCCTCAATGCCGAGGGCAGCGCCGGCTTCCTCGACAAAGCCGGACGCGTGGCCTTGATGCCGGGTGTGTGCTGGAGCGAATCGGCGGTGGGCACCAATGCCATCGGCACCGCGATCGTGGAAGGCCGCGCGGTGGAAGTCCGCGGCGGCGAGCACTTCTACGCACCGCACGGCATCCTCAGCTGCTCGGCGATGCCGATCCACGATCCGCACGGGCAATTGGCCGGCGTACTCGACATCAGCGGGCCGGCCAGCGTGCAGCAGATGCATGCGATGGGCCTGGCGCGGTTGGCCGCCAACCGCATCGAGCACCGCTTCTTCGAGAACGGCCTGGGCGATTGCGAACTATTGCGCCTGCACCATGACCGCACCTTGCTGGGCACCGCCGGCGAGGCCGTGCTCGGTTTCCGCAATGGTCGTCTGGTTGCCGCCAATGGCGTTGGCCTGCATCTGTTCGGCCTGGAACGTGGCGACATCGGCCGCGCATCGTATGAGGCCTTGTTCGAGATGCCGCTGTCGCGGATGCGCGATGAAGGCATGTTGCAGGATCGCAGTGGTCGCGTGCTGCATGGTCAGTTGGATACACCAGCATCGGCAGTCCGTACGCGGACGACCAGCGTCGCGTCACCGCTGGCGCGACCGATGCCAAGCACGGTCGCCGCGCCCGCCGTGGTATTCGATGCAGGCCAGCGCGAACAGCTGTTGCGTGCCGGCCGCGTGCTGGAAGCGGGCCTGCCGGTATTGCTGCAGGGCGAAACCGGTACCGGCAAGGAAGTGGCGGCGCGCGCGCTGCACGCGCAAGGAAGTCGCAGCGGCAAACCCTTCGTCGCAGTGAACTGTGCAGCCCTGCCCGAAGGCCTGATCGAATCGGAATTGTTTGGTTACGAGGAAGGTGCCTTCACCGGTGCGCGTCGACAAGGCAGCCAGGGCCTGCTGCGGCAGGCGCAGGGTGGCGTCTTGTTCCTCGACGAGATCGGCGACATGCCGCTGGCACTGCAGCCGCGCCTGCTGCGCGTGTTGCAGGATCGCGAGCTGTCACCGCTGGGTGGCGGCAAGCCGGTCAAGCTGGATTTCATGCTGATCTGCGCCACCCATTGCGACCTGCAGCAGGCGATGGACGAAGGTCGTTTCCGTTCGGATCTGTACTACCGCATCGCCGATCACGTGATGCGGCTGTCGCCGCTGCGCGAGGCGCAGGACCGTGCGCAGCTACTGCAGGCGATGTGGCAGCCCTTGGCGCAGGGACGAGTGCTGAGTGTGGAGGCGGAGTGTGCGCTGGTCGCGTACGACTGGCCGGGCAACCTGCGCCAGCTTGCGGCGTGCCTGCGCACCCTGGTGGCGTTGACCGAGCCGGGTGCGGTGATTGATCGGGAACTGCTGCCGGAGTATCTGCATCAGGCGGCGCGTCGCGTTGCTTCCGAGCCGGTGTTGGATGGCAGCCTGCAGGAACTGGCCTTGGATGTGATGCGGCAGACCTTGGCGGCCTGCGATGGCAACGTCAGTCTGGCGGCGAAAAGGCTGGGGGTTAACCGCAGTACCTTGTATCGGCGGTTGAAGCTTTAGAGCTGAGCAACAGCAACAGCAACAGCAACAGCAACAGCAACAGCAACAGCAACAGCAACAGCACCCCTCCCCGGCCCTCCCCTGCGCGTTGCGCAAGGGAGGGGTGGTTCGCGCGGCCTGCAGCATCCTGCGCAATAGCAGCTTCAGCCCCCTCCCTTTGCCGAAGGCAAGGGGAGAGTTGGGGAGGGGTAAGCTTTTGATCTTGATTCAATCCCCAATACCCAATCCCCCAAACCCCAAACACCAACAACCAAAAACACCACACACAAAACACCCCCCCAACGCCCCCCACCCCCCAAACAC
>NZ_JBRREC010000112.1:0-13835 GCF_056760015.1 Stenotrophomonas sp. STEN029
ATGCTCGGCAGGGGCCTTTCCGGTAACGCCCATGCTGAGCATGGCTCGGCACTACAGGTGAAGCGTATGCCGAGCACGGCTCGGCACTACAGGTGATGCCTTAGCGCAGCCAGCCGGCCAGCTGTTCGCGCGACAGCTTGCCGCGCCGCGCTGTATCCAAGGCATTGAATTCGTCAGCCAGGGCCGGATTGGCCTGCGCTTCCTCGCGGCTGATGAAACCATCGCCATCCACATCCATCGCGTCGAAGTCGATGCGGTAATTGCCGATCACGCTGTCCGGCTGGATCGAACGCACCGTGACCTGGGCCTGATCGGTAGGCATCAGGATCTGCGTGGAATGGGTGACCTTGCCAGTGGACAGCGATTGCTCGCGCACATGCACCGGCGCATCGTTCAACGGCATGCTGACCGCAGGCTCAGGGCGCGGCACGGTCTGGGCGTTGGCGGCAATGGGCAGCAGGATGGCAAACGCCAATGGCAGGGAAATACGAAACGCGGGCATGGCACGACTCATCAATGGTGGAAGCAGGTTCCGCCACGCGGGTGGCGGCAATGGTGATGGTAGTGCGCTGCAGCTGAACGGGCCAACCGCTCAGCCCGGAATGAAGGGGAAGACCAGTTTCAGCAGGCCCTTCAAGCCACCTTCGGCGGTGGAACTGATCGCCTTCGCGCCCAGGCTGTTGAGCGCGCGCCGCAGATCGACCCAGCGCAGCTGGGTGACATCCTTCTTCAGCAGGTCGGCGACTTCTTCCGAGGCCGGGGCCAGCTTCTTCAAGGCGTCCAGCGTGGCCTGCGGATCGGGCTGCAGGTAGTTCCAGCGTTCGGCGATGTTGAGCAGGGTGTCGAAGCGCACTGCGACCACTTCGCGGTTGCGTTCGTAGACCGGGATCGCGCCGACATCGAGGATGGCCTGCTCGAAGCGCTGGGCATCGTCGGGGTGCTCGATGCGGATGGCGAGGAAGCCTTCCTTGCGGCTGCGCTCGCTGACGTGCTTTGCCCCGGAGCGCAGGTTGGCCTCGGTCAGCACCGCCGCGACGATGCGCTGCAGGGCGCTGTCGCCTTCTTCGGGTACCAGGGCCCGCCAGCGTGCATAGCCATCGCGACGCAGGCCTTTGACCTTGGCGGGGGTGACCCGCAGCTGCAGGGCGACGGCAGCATTGGAGTCGCTGCGATTGATGGCGCCGTCGCGTTCGATCAATACGAAAATCAGCAGTTCAAGGTCGCGCTTGGTCAGCGACTGGAAACCCTGCATCAGGGTCAGTCGCAGAAACTCATTGCCGAAGCCGGCCGGGTCCTTCAGTTCGATGCTGTGCATTGCGGTTCCTCCCATGGCCTACAGCATGCCTGATATGGATTGCAGCAGCTGAGACTGGCGTCCTCAGGGTTTGGCCGATGCTTTCAAGCCGTATTCACGGCCGGGGCGGTCGGCCTGGAAGGTTTCCACCGCACCCCGGTCCTGCAGGGTGACGAAGACCTGGCGGCCATCGCTGCCACCGAAGGTAAGATTGCTGGGCTTGCGGCCCTTGAGCGGCACTTCCCGCAGCAGCTTGCCGTCCGGCGCCACCACCGCAATCACGCCGGCGTCGTAACGGGCGATATAGAGATTGCCGTCGGCGTCGCAGCGCATGCCGTCCATGCCGTGGTCATCGAAGCGGATCAGCAGGCGCTTGTTGCTGATGCTGCCGTCGGCGGCACGGTCGTAGACCCAGACATTGCGCTGCACGCTTTCGTTGACGTACAGGCGCTGGCCATCGGGGCTGACCTCGATGCCATTGGTGGTGCCCATGCCGGTTTCGAGCAGGTGCACACTGCCATCGCGGTCGATGCGCCATAGCTGACCATCATCGGCCTTGGCCCAGTTGGGATCGCTGGCGTAAAGCGTGCCATCCGCGGCGAGGGCGATGTCGTTGGGCTGGTGCGCGTTTGGAAGATGCGCGAACACGCTGACGCTGGTTGAGCCTGGTGCCACGCGCAGGATGTTGTGACGCGGGTAGTCGGCGATATACATCGTGCCATCACTGCCGAAGCGGATGCCGTTGCCGATGCTGCCTTCGGGCAAGGTGAGGAACAGCGTTGCCTTGCCGGTTTCATCAACGCGGCCGATGGTGCCGTCCTTGCCGAGGTTGACCACATACAACGCGCCATCCGGGCCGGTCGCCGGGCCTTCGATGCCGGTGGTGAAGGTGCCATCGCCGACGTGGTCGCGGGCGATGAAGGTGTCGGCGGCCAGTGCAGTGCTGCTCAGGCTGATGAGCGCGAAGGCGGCGATGCGGGCGTGGGTGATCTGGCGGGCGATGGCGGCGACTTCCGTGTTGGTGGAAGCGCGAGTGTGCCAGAGGTGTGGGCTGGAGCGTGGATGTGGTTGCGCGGGCAACGACATGTAGTGCCGAGCCATGCTCGGCATAGGCTTTACCGGTAATACCCATGCCGAGCATGGCTCGGCACTACAGGGGACGCTCCAGCTGCAAGCGCAAGCTGCCCTCACCCCAACCCCTCTCCCGCTTCGCAGGAGAGGGGCTTCAATCAAAGGCCCTTGGCTCTTGGGGTAACGAACACCGTGATTTCCTCGCGGTCGTGGTACAGCTGCTTGGCGCGGATCGTCAGCGGCTTGTCTGCCTTTTCGGCAAACAGATCCAGGCACAGGCGCGTCTCATCCCAGCGCTTCTTCATCGGCAGCTTCAGGTTGAAGATAGCGTGCTTACACCAGCCTTCGCGCAGCCAGGTGCCCATGCGCTCGGCCACGCGGCGCGGCTGTTCGACCATGTCGCAGACCATCCAGTCCAGCGGCGTTTCCGGTTGCCAATGGAAGCCATCGGCGCGCAGGTGTTCGACCAGACCGGTATCCAGTACATGCTGGCGCAGCGGGCCGTTGTCGATGCTGCTCACATGCAGGTGCTGGCGGGTCAGCACCCATGTCCAACCGCCCGGTGCTGCACCGAGGTCGGCCGAACGCATGCCAGGCACCACCAATGCTTCGCGTTCTTCCGGCGTGAGCAGGGTCATGAACGCTTCTTCCAGCTTCAAGGCCGAACGCGAGGGGGCATCCGGCAGCAGCTTCAAGCGCGGAATACCCAACAGCCACGGTGCGCTGTCGCGGGTATCGGAGACGCAGACAAAGGCATGCGTACCATCGACGAACACCACATGCAGGCGCGGCAGCTTGCCGTTGGGCTTGTCGGTGAGCAGACCGCCTTTGCGCAGCGCCGGGCGCAACGCATTGCCGAAGGCGCGGGCCAGGCCAGCCAGCGGTTTGCCGGCGTCCGAATCGGGATGCTCGACCCACAGATCACCAAACCGTTGCTGGCCTTCCAGCGCGGCAATGATCGGGGTGATGCGGTCCGTGGCATCGAGCTGTGGCAGCTCGGCGAGAATCCGCAGCTTCTGGCGGGCGAAGATCAGCTCGCGCCAGGGCAGACGCTGGTCCAGCGCTTCGGCCTCATCGGTGACGAACACGACGTAGCCATCGTTGCGTTGGGTGCGGGCGTAACCGGCAATGCCGGCATGGCCTGCACGGTCGTTCAATTCGCCGGCCAGTTCCGGTTCAAAGCCTTGGCGGCAGTAGCAGAGCAGGCCGGTCATGGAAATCCTTGGTTTGTTGCGGATGGGGTTTCTTCTCCCTGCGAGAGAAGAGCCTGTCCCCGCGAAGGCGGGGATGCCCCGCAGGGCGGATGAGGGTAGGTGATGCTTCGGTAGCAGACTGCATGAGAACTGCCGGACCCTCACCCCAACCCCTCTCCCGGAGGGAGAGGGGCTTTTGATCAGTAGCGTGCGCCGTCATTCTTGCCGTAGCTGTGCAGCACGGCGCGGGCGTCGTCGCGGTTGATGCCTTGCACGACTTCGATGCCGCGCTTGTTCAGCTCACCGGCCCAATCTGCAGGCAGCGGGCCTTCATCGAACGGGGTGAGTTCTTCCACGTCGGCGGCGCAGGCGCCGATCAGCAGGCGGTCGATGCCGGCCCAGACGGTGGCGCCGTAGCACTGGCAGCAGGGCTGCGAGGAGGTGGCCAGGGTGACCGGCGACAGCAGCGCGTTCAGGCGCGGGGTGTTGAGCTTCTGCTGGGCCAGCATATAGGCCATGTTTTCGGCATGTGCCAACGAGGTGGCGTGCGGCACCACGCGGTTCACCGCGGCGGCGATCACCTTGTGGTCGGGGCCGAATACCACCGCACCAAACGGGCCGCCACTGGCGTGTTCAACGTTCAGCCGCGACAGCTCGATCGCCAGCGCTACCTTGTCCGCATCGCTGGTATAGGCGCGGTCGCAGTCGACGGCGTCGTGGATCCAGACGGGGAGGGTGAGGTGAACCTGGGCGTGCAGCATGATGATGACCGGCGTTGTGGCAAAAAACGGCGGTCAGTTTAGCGGACTGGGGCGCTGGGGCGGGCTTGCTGGCCTGGGTTGTTCAGGTGTGGGGGCCGGTAGGCAAGGATCTGTAGCGGAGCCGGGTTCAGCCCCCTCCCTTTCGCGCAGCGAAGGGGAGGGCTGGGGAGGGGTTGGCTATTTGCTTCGGGGTTCGCGGTTGGCGCGAAAAGCACCCCTCCCCAACCCTCCCCTTGGCCTGCGGCCAAAGGGAGGGAGCCAAAGGCTTAGAACTCCGCGCCCACCGTCATGAAGATCTGCCGCGGGGCGCTGGCGTGGATGGAATAGCGGGTGCCGGTGGGGTCGGTCGGCGCGAACGAGCTGAGCTGGCCGGCGTAGCGCTTGTTGGTCAGGTTGGTGACGTTCAAGGACACCTTGACGTTCAGCAGGCCGAGGCCGGGGCCGAAGCTGTAACCGCCGCCGGCGTCGAAGGTGGTCACGCTCGGTACCGACTGGTCGTTGGTATAGGTGTAGTAGCGCTTGCCGGTGTACTTGCCGCGCAGGCTGGCGAACCAGCCGTCGCGGTTCCAGCTCAGCTCGCTGGAGGCCATGCGCTGTGGCGTATCGACGGTGATCTTGCCGGCCACCGGCACGATCGCACCGCCGGAGATGTAATCGTCCTCGTAGGTGGTCTTGTTCCAGGACAGCGCGTTGTACCACTGCAGGCCCTGCGTCGGCTTGAGGATGAAGGTCAGTTCCGCGCCCTGGCTCTTCACCGAGCCGACGTTGATGAAGCGGGTGATGCACTCCGGTCGCGTGCCGACTTCGATGCTGGTGCAGGGGTTGAGCGAGAGCAGGCGGTTGTCGAACATCACGTGGTACGCGGCCAATGAGGCCTGGTACTTGCTGCCGAAGGTGCGGAAACCGGCCTCGAAGGTCTTGGACTTCTCCGGTTCCAGGCCGGCGCTGGCGGCAAACGACTCCGGCGAAACCTGCAGCGGGCCGCCGCTGCCGCCGCCGACGAAGGCGGCGATGTTCTCGGCATAGGAGGCGAACAGCTCGTTGTTGGCATTGAGCTTGAAGCCGACACCCAGCTGCGGCAGCAGCGATTCCTTGGCGGTCAGCGTGCCCGACGCGAGTTTCTGCTCGGTGCCGGGTTTGGCGGTTGCACGCATGCGCGTATTCGGGCTCTTGATGCCGATATCCACGGTCAGGCGCTGGTCGAGGAAGCGCATGCGGTCCTGCACGTAGAACTGCCGCGTGCGGATGTCGAAGTCCTGGTCGAACAGGCGGCGGTCCGGGTTCTTGAGGTAGGTGTCGTCGAGGAACGGGCCGTCGATGTAGTAGAAGTTGCGCTCGACGTTGTGGTCGTTCTGCTCGAACCACAGGCCGGCTTCCAGCTCATGGATGCCGACGTTCCACGACAGCGCAGCGGTCAGGCCCTGGCGATCAATCGTGTAGTTGGTGCTGCGGATCGAGATCGGCAGCATGCGGTCGGTGCCCGGGTACGAGGGCTGGCCTGGTGCCCACCAATGGCCCTGGCCACGATTGTCATGGTGGTAGGCAAGCAGCTTGAGATTGAGTTCGTCGCCCAGATGCAGGTTGGCATCTAGCGAATACAGATTGTCATCGCGCAACGCGCGGCTCTGGTAGTACGCATCGTCGATGCTGTTGACGCCGCCAGTGAAGGCGCAGCGCGTGGCGTCGAAGGTCGCTGGCGCGCAGTATGCAGCGGCGACGGCGCGGTCCCAATCCGGCGCGTAGATGTTCCAGTCGTAGCCCAGCCCACGCTGCAGCATGCTCTTGGACAGATAGGCGTAGTTGGCCTGGCTTGCCCGCGAGGTGGCAACGAAGGCGCCGAAACGGTGATCACCCACGTTCCACACCGCCTTGGCGTTGAACTGGCGGGTGGTCTGGTTCTGGTGCGGTGCGGCCCACATGTCGGCGTCCTGGTGCACGCCGGAGACATAGGCCGAGAAGCCATTCAGATCGCCGGTATCCACGCGCAGGTAGCCGCGGCGCTGGTTGTCGTCGCCGACGGTGACGCTGGCGCGGCCGCCGAATACGGTGGACGGGTCCTGCGAAAAGTACTGGATGGCACCGCCGAGGTTGCTGGTCGAAGCGACGCCCAGCGAGCCGATGCCCTGCGACAACTCGGCGCCGCCGAGGTTCTCGGCGATGATGGCGCGGGCAATGCTCAGGCCGTTGTAGTTGCCATAGCTGTTGTCGCCGAGCGGGATGCCATCGAGCGTATAGCCCAGGCGGGTCTTGTCGAAGCCGCGCAGGCTGATGGTCTGCGATTCCTCGTTGGCACCGAAGGCGTCGTTCGACTGCACGGAGACACCGGGCAGGCGATCAAGAATCTTCTGGCCGCTGCTGCCCGGCGGCAACACCTGCTTGTCGACTTCGCCGATGCGTTGCACCTGGCGGGTCTGGCCCTGGCCGATCACCGAGATGGTATCCAGTGTCTGCGCGGAGGCGCTGTCGGCAGCATCTGCCGCGGCGTAAGCGTGGCTGGTACACAGGGCAAGCGTGATGGCGAGGCTGAGGCGTTTGGAGATCATGGTCTACCGTTCCGTGGGAGGGCCGGCGCGCGCCGGTAACGGAAGGGTGTCGGTGCTTTGTTAAAGCTCGTTTACGGTGTCGTCCAATTGCGTTGTTTTGCACAGTATTGGTGACGTGATTCCCGTTTGATGCTGCTTGCAGCCGATGTTCGCGGTGAACGTGGATACGGTCCGCGCAAAGAAAACGCCGCGACAATGCGCGGCGTTCGTTGTCGCATCCATGGTCGCAAGATCAACCCATGTACAGGCCACCGTTGACCGGATAGTCAGCGCCGGTCACATAGGCTGCATCATCGCTGGCAAGCCACGCGCACAGCGCAGCCACTTCCTCTGGCTTGCCGAGGCGGCGGATCGGCACCGAAGCCGCCAAGCGGTCCAGTACGTCCGGCGGAAAGCTGCTGATCGCCTGGCTGGCGATATAGCCCGGCGAAATGGTGTTGACGGTGACGCCGCGCGCTGCGACTTCCGCGGCCAGCGCACGACTGAAACCGTGCATCGCGGCCTTGGCGGTTGCGTAGTTGACCTGGCCGATCTGGCCTTTCTGTGCACTGACCGAGCCGATGTTGATGATGCGGCCCCAGTTCTGGTTGGTCATGCCATCAACCACCTGCTTGCTCAGGTTGAACAAGGTGTTGAGGTTGGAGGCAATCACCGCGTTCCAGTCTTCGGTGCTCATTTGCCGGAACAGCATGTCGCGGCTGCCGCCGGAATTGTTGACCAGCACATCCACTTCGCCCACTTCCGCACGCACCTTGGCGAACGCAGCGGTGGTGGAATCCCAGTCAGCGGCATTGCCTTCGGACACGATGAAATCAAAGCCGAGTTCGCGTTGCTCGCGGATCCAGTTGGCCTTGCGCGGTGAGTCCGGCGCGCAGCCCGCCACTACGGTGTGGCCAGCGCGAGCCAGGGTCTGGCAGATGGCAGTGCCGACACTGCCCATGCCACTGGTGACGTAAGCGATACGTAGCGTCATGGTGCTCTCCAATGCGTCATGTAGGTGCCGCTTACGCGGCCAGTGGATACAGGGCGAACAGCAGGCTGCCGGCCATCAGGATCAGCGAGATCAGCACGGCCCACTTCAGGGTGAACTTCTGGTGGTCGGCGAAATCCACCTTGGCCAGGCCAACCAGCAGATAGGTCGAGGGCACCAGGGGGCTGAGCAGATGCACCGGCTGACCGGCCAGCGAAGCGCGTGCCATTTCCACCGGGGTGATGCCGTAGTGACCCGCCGCTTCGGACAGGATCGGCAGCACGCCGAAATAGAAGGCGTCGTTGGACATGAAGAAGGTGAAGGGCATCGATGCCACGGCGGTGATCACCGCCAGGTAGGGTCCCCAGGCTTCCGGAATCACCGACAGGAAGCCGCGCGACATCGCCTCGACCATGCCGGTGTTGGACAGGATGCCGGTGAAGATGCCTGCGGCGAAGATCAGTGACACCACCGACAACACATTGCCGGCATGGTTGACCACGCGGCGGCGCTGCTCGGCCAGGTTCGGGTAGTTGATCACCAGCGCAATCGCGAAGCCGACCATGAACAGGATCGGCATCGGCAGCAGGCCGATCACCAGCGCGGCCATCAACGCCAGGGTCAGGGCGAAGTTGACCCACAGCAGCTTCGGCCGCTTGGTGTCTTCGGCATCTTCCACCGTCGGCAGTGCATCGCTGTCATCGGAGACACTGGCGTCCATCCACGAGCCGCCGTGCGGCAGTGCGACCACGCCAAGACGACGGCGTTCCTTCATGCCCAGGTACCAGGCCAGTGCGAGGATGCCGGCGCAGGCCAGCACCATCGCCGGAATCAGCGGCACGAACACATCGGCCGGATCCACATGCAGCGCAGTGGCCGCACGTGCGGTCGGGCCGCCCCATGGGGTGAGGTTCATCACGCCACCGGCGAGGATGGTCACGCAGGTCATGCTCAGCGCGTTCATGCCCAGGCGACGGTACAGCGGCAGCATCGCCGACACGGTGATCATGTAGGTGGTGGAGCCGTCGCCATCGAGCGAAATCAGCATCGCCAGCACCGCGGTGCCCATCACGATCTTCAGCGGATCGCCCTTGACGATGCGCAGGATGATGCGCACCAGCGGATCGAACAGGCCGGCATCGATCATCACCCCGAAGTAGAGGATGGCGAACATCAGCATCACGCCGGTCGGCGCGATCTTCTTGATGCCGTCGAGCATCATCTCATCAAGGCCGGCACCGAAGCCGCCGATCAGGGCGAACACGATGGGTACGGTAATCAGGGCGACCAGCGGCGACAGTCGTTTGCTCATGATGAGATACATGAACGTCAGAACCATGCCGAAGCCGAGGATGGTCAGCATCATCTGCAGACTCCTAGTAGAGACAGGACGGGGAAGAGGCGTTTAGAAATCGAACTGCAGGCGGCCGGTGACCGCGCGGGTGTGGTCCACGGTGGTATCGGTCAGGCGGTTGCGGTTGCGGCTTTCAATCAGGTTGAGCATGAAACGCAGGTTGTCGCGCAGGTACCAGTTGCCGGCCAGCGTCCAGGCTTCGGTGCTGCCGTTGCGCAGGTCGGGCTGGCCATCAAGGTGCTGGTTGCCGCGCATCTGGTCGTAGCGCAGCGCGACTTCGAACGCGCCGGGCTTGTGGCGGATGTCCTTGATGCGGGCGAAGCGGCCGGTCTTGCGGTCATAGCTGCGCGACTCGCCGGTGACGAACCAGCTGAGCATGCCGTAGGCCGCCATCACTTCACCGCGCTGCGCGCCATCGTCGAAGGTGGCGCCGCTGAATTCGCCCTGCCATGACAGCGGGCCGCGCACCTGCGCGTATTCCAGCGACCACTTGTTGACGTCGGTATCGCGACCGGCCGAGAAGTCGACCAGGGTCAGTCGGCTTTCATCGGACAGATGGCCGGCCGGGCGCGGGCGGATGCGCAGTGCGGGCACGCCATTCACACCGGGGGTGTCATAGGCCTCGCGGGCCAGCGACAAGCCCAGGTGCAGCACGTCGCCAGCGGCCGGGCTCGGTGCCCAGGTGACACGACCACCGGCGGCGCGGCCCTTTACCTGCCAGGCATCGATGCTTTCCAGGCTGTAGACGCTGGCCGCCCAGGTCATGTCGCCCGGGTTGGCCTGCCAGGACGCGCCAAGGCGGTACAACGGAGCAAGGCTGGTGCCGGCGTTGCCGCGCTCCAGGAAGCTGCCGTAGTTGGAGCCGGTGCGGTCGTCCAGCGAGTAGTACTGCTTGAACTGGCCGACGGTCAGGCGGCCGGCATCGCCGAAGCTGCGGCTGACGTAGACGTCCTTGGCCTCGGGGCGGTCGCCGGAGAAGTCAGCTTCCAGCTTGTAGTCGACGACGAAGAACTTGCCGGATACATCCAGCCAGGCGCGACGGATCTCGGTGTCGTCCTTGTTCGGGGTGCCGCGATGGTCGTTGTCGAAGCTGGCGAAATCCAGATGCAGGCGGCCGCCGATGGTGGCAGTCACCGGACCTTCGTCTTCTGCGGCCAGCGCTGGAGCGCACAGGCTCAGCAGGACAGCGGCAGCGAGGCTGCGCTTTTGGAAAACACTCAGTTCCACAAACCCTCCCAGGTGCGCGCCAGGCGCGCGGCAAACATGGGCACCTGCTGGTGCGTGGGCGCAGTCTGGAGGGGACTAGCTGTCATCCGCCTGTCAGGGGTTTGTGCGGCGCAGCAATGTGCACCGGGACTGCGTCTTCGCGGCTTCCGCGTTAGCATTCGCGCCTTCCCGCCACATTCCCCTGCGATGCGCCTGCTGCTGGTTGAAGACAATGCGGACCTGGCCGATGCCATCATCCGTCGCATGCGCCGTAACGGCCACGCGGTGGATTGGCAGGCCGACGGCATGGGCGCAGCCAGCGTGCTGCGCTACCAGAGCTTTGATCTGGTGGTGCTGGATATTGGTCTTCCCAAGCTCGATGGCCTGCGCGTGCTGGCCGGCATGCGTGAACGCGGCGACAGCACCCCGGTGCTGATGCTGACTGCCCGCGATGGCATCGAGGATCGCGTGCAGGCGCTGGACGTGGGCGCCGATGACTATCTGGGCAAGCCCTTCGACTTCCGCGAATTCGAGGCCCGCTGCCGGGTGTTGCTGCGCCGTGGTCGTGGCCAGGCCAGTGAGGTGATGCAGATCGGCAGCTTCCAGTTCGACAATGCCGCGCACCGGGTCAGCCTGGATGGCGAGGTGATCGAACTGCCGAACCGCGAATTCCGCCTGCTGGAGATCCTGGTCGGTCGACTCGGACAGGTCGTCGGCAAGGATGAGATCGCCAAGGGCCTGTTCGGCTTCGACGACGAAGCCGGGCCCAATGCCATCGAGCTGTATATCGGACGGCTGCGCAAGAAACTGGCGGCCGCACCAGTGCGCATCACCACCGTGCGCGGCGTGGGCTACATGTTGGAAGCCAATGACGGCGGTACTGATGGCGACGGCTGAGGTCCGCACGTCCGGTTCATTGCGGCGCACCTTGATGCTGTACCTGGGCGCGTTGCTGGCGGTATTCGCGGTGGCCTTGCTGTTTGCCGCGCGCGACTACGGGCAACGCGCCGCAAACC
This sequence comes from Stenotrophomonas sp. STEN029, assembly GCF_056760015.1. NCBI lineage: Bacteria > Pseudomonadati > Pseudomonadota > Gammaproteobacteria > Lysobacterales > Lysobacteraceae > Stenotrophomonas > Stenotrophomonas sp. STEN029. The sequence goes on from NZ_JBRREC010000112.1 coordinate 11,409, forward strand.
GCTCCTACGACCATCTGCTGGTGTCCTCGGCGCTGTCCATCGCCGATTCGGTGGCATTGGTTGATGGTCAATGGCAGGTGGACCTGCCGTATGCGGCCCTGGACCTGCTGTCGATGGCGGAAGAAGACCGCGTGTTCTATCGCGTGGCTGATAGCCGTGGCCGCACCATCACCGGCTACGAGGATCTTCCCCAGGCACCGCGCAGGAGTGGCAACCAGCCGCAGTTGTTCGATGCCGAGTACAGCGGCGAGACGGTGCGCTTCGTGGTGGTCAAACGCAGCTTTGCCGCCGCCTCCGCGCAGGGTGAAGTGCAGGTGCAGGTTGGTCAGACCCGTCGCGCACGCGCCGAGCTGGCGCAGGAAATGGTCAACCGCGCGCTGATCGCCATCGGCGTGCTGTCGGCCTTGTTGCTGGCGCTGGTGGCCTTCGGCGTGCATCGCGCGTTCCGTCCACTGGTGCGCCTGGAGCGTGAGCTGTCACGGCGTGAGCCCTCCGACCTGAAGCCGCTGGACTCGCATGTGCCGCGCGAGATGAACCAGATGGTCGCTGCCTTGAACCGTTTCATGGAACGCCTGTCCAGCAGCAACGAAACCCTGCGTGCGTTCATGGCCGAGGCCGCGCACCAGATGCGCACGCCGCTGGCCGCATTGCGTGCGCAGGCGCAGCTGGCCTTGGACGAAGAAGAGCCCGAGGACATGCAGCGCAGCCTGCGTGCGATCGAGCGCAATGCCACCCATATGAGCCGCCTGCTCAACCAGCTGCTCAGCGATGCCAGCGTGATCCACCGCTCCAACCTGCAGCGCTTCGCGCCGCTGGATCTTGTTGAAACCGTGCATCAGGCCTTGCATGAAGCCTTGCCGCAGGCAGGCCCGGCACCACGCGTGCAGCTGGCGATCACCACCGGCGCGGTGCAGGTCAACGGCGATGCCTTGCTGTTGCGCGAGGCGATCAAGAACCTGATCGACAACGCGATGAAATACGGCGGCGATGGCCCGCTGCAGATCGCGCTGACCGTGCAGGACACGCAGGCGGTATTGACCATCGCCGACCATGGTCCCGGGATCAGCGCCGCCGATGCCGAACGCGTGTTCGAGCGCTTCGGGCGCGGTGAGAACGCGCCTGCCGGTGGTGCAGGCCTCGGGCTGGCCATCGTCAAGCGCGTGGTTGAAAGCCATGGTGGCAACATCGACCTGAGCAACCGGCCCGAAGGCGGTCTTGTCGCCACCATCCATCTGCCAAGGCATGCCGCATGAGCCGCTTGTTGATCCTGTTGCTGGGCGTGCTGCTGGCGCCATCTCTGATCGCCGCACCGGGCGATGTTCAGCGTTTTCCTGCGCAGGGCGTTGCGACCGAACAGCTGCGCATCCACGGCACCACCGATATCGAAGTGTTCGCGGTGGTGATCGCCGACTACCAGCGCCTGCACCCGGGCACCGAAGTTGTTTATGAAGACATCATCACCCAGGACCTGTACGCGCGTTTCCTGCGCGACCGCAACACCGCGAGCACGCCCGATCTGCTGATTTCCAGCGGCATGGATCTGCAGACCAAGCTGGTCAACGATGGCCACGCATTGCCGCATCGGTCACCGCAGACCGAAGCCGTGCCTTCCTGGGCGAAGTGGCGCAATGAAGCCTTCGGCATCAGCTACGAACCGGTGGCGATGGTCTACAACACGCGTGCATTGCCCGCGGCAAACGTGCCGCACACGCGCCGCCAGCTGCTGGACCTGCTACGTGCCGAAGGCACACCGCTGCGTGGCAAGGTCGGCACCTACGATATCGAACGCAGCAGTGTCGGTTATCTGCTGGCGACCCAGGACGCGCAGCGCGGCAGCATCGCCGGCGCCTTGCTGGGCGCATTGGGTGACAACGGCGTGGTGCGTGAGGAGCGTACCGGCGTGCTGTTGGACCAGGTCAGCAGCGGCAAACTGTCGCTGGTTTACAACGTGTTGGGTTCCTACGCGCAGGCGCGTATCGATGCCGGTGCGCCCTTGGGCATTGTCGAACCCGAGGACTACACGCTGGTGGTGCTGCGCACGGCGGTGATTCCGCGCAACAGCCCGCACCCTGCTGAAGCCAAGCGCTTCCTCGACTACCTGTTGTCGGCGCGCGGCCAGCAGGTGCTGTCGCGCGAGGCGCGGCTGATGCCGATCATCCGCAACGGTGGCGGTGACAGCGATCCCGGCCAGAACCGGCGGCCGATCCAGCTTGGGCCGGGGCTGCTGGTGTATCTGGATGCGCTCAAGCGGCGCCAGTTCCTCGATGCCTGGCGCAGCAGCGTCGAGCCCAAGCCGCGCTGAGTGTGACTCAGCGTGGCGGGATGGGGTGTTCGCTGGTTGGCGCAGCACCGTAGCCCGGGTAAGCGCAGCGCACCCGGGATCGGTGACCGATCATCTGGAAGACAACTGGATCCCCTTGTCGCGGG